>NZ_JBEZJY010000034.1:0-119799 GCF_040651415.1 Streptomyces sp. NPDC048484 | reverse complement strand
GGTGAACTCGCCCGGGTGCGGCCCGCGCCGGTTCCGGATGCCGGGCTGCGCCGCGGTCTGTCGGAGCGGCACCGGTCCGTACTGAGCACCTTCTCAGTGCTGGTGCGGGTCAGCCCTCTTCGTGGGAGACCGCGCGGCGCGCGTCCGCGTCCAGGACGCCCCAGCTGATCAGCTGCTCGGTGAGGACCGAGGGCGACTGGTCGTAGATGACGGCGAGAGTGCGCAGGTCGTCCTGGCGGATCGACAGCACCTTGCCGTTGTAGTCGCCGCGCTGGGACTGGATCGTCGCCGCGTACCGCTGCAGGGGGCCCGCCTTCTCGGCCGGCACGTGGGCCAGCCGTTCCAGGTCGAGGACCAGCTTCGGCGGCGGCTCGGCGGCTCCGCCGGGCGTGGTGCCCGGCAGCAGCTCCTGCACGGGAACGCCGTAGAAGTCCGCCAGCTCCGCAAGGCGCTGTACGGTCACGGCGCGGTCGCCGCGCTCGTACGAACCGACCACGACCGCCTTCCAGCGGCCCTGGGACTTCTCCTCGACACCGTGGAGGGAAAGGCCCTGCTGGGTGCGGATGGCGCGGAGCTTGGCCCCGAGCTGTTTGGCGTATTCGCTGGACATATAGCTCCCCGGACACTGTGTCGACGTGCGGCTCGGCCGCGCGGCTGGTGACTCACTGTGAGGTTACGCAGCGTGACTCTGCCTCGTCAAGCCGAATGGTCCGTACCGGGCCCTCTGTGCAGGCGGGGCACGGCCGGGACGAGGGGGGTGATCAGGGGCATTGCCGGGCTGGTAGCGTTGATGGCGCAAATCCGACGTCCTTTAATGATCCGTCCCGAGAGGCGGAGAAGGAGGTCCGTTTCGTATGGACACCGAACAGCAGAAGCAGCAGTACGAGTCCGATGCGCGGCCCGTTCTGGAGGCGCCCGACATCGCGCGGGTCCTGACCCGCATCGCCCACGAGATCGTGGAGCGCGCCAAGGGCGCCGAGGACGTGGTGCTCCTGGGCATTCCGACCCGGGGCGTCCACCTGGCCCAGCGGCTCGCCGCCAAGCTCCAGGAGATCACCGACCGCAAGATCCCGGTCGGCTCCCTCGACATCACCATGTACCGCGACGACCTGCGCATGCATCCGCCGCGTGCGCTGGCCCGCACCGACATCCCCGCTGAGGGCATCGACGGCCGCCTGGTCGTCCTCGTCGACGACGTGCTCTTCTCCGGCCGCACCATCCGCGCCGCCCTCGACGCGCTGAACGACACCGGCCGCCCACGCGCCGTGCAGCTCGCGGTCCTCGTCGACCGGGGCCACCGCGAACTCCCGATCCGCGCCGACTACGTCGGCAAGAACCTCCCCACGTCGTTGCGGGAGACGGTCAAGGTCCAGCTCGCCGAGGAGGACGGTCGCGACACCGTGCTGCTCGGTGTGAAGCAGACCTCCCCGGGCGGGCAGCAGTAGCTCTCCGGCGTACGGCCGCCGCCGTACGCCGCGCCCACTCGCGCCCCGCCCGCCCGGCTGCGCCGCACAGGACACATCCGGGTGCCCGCTTCCCGACCTGAACTGCCTTACGGAGCCTGAAAGATGCAGCGTCATCTCATCTCGGCCGCCGACCTCACCCGCGACGACGCCGTCCTGATCCTCGACACCGCCGAGGAGATGGCCCGGGTCGCCGACCGGCCGATCAAGAAGCTGCCGACCCTGCGCGGCCGCACCGTCGTCAACCTCTTCTTCGAGGACTCCACCCGTACCCGGATCTCCTTCGAGGCCGCCGAGAAGCGCCTCTCCGCGGACGTCATCAACTTCACCGCCAAGGGATCCAGCGTCTCCAAGGGCGAGTCCCTGAAGGACACCGCCCAGACCCTGGAGGCGATGGGCGTCGACGCCGTCGTCATCCGGCACGGTGCCTCCGGAGCCCCCTACCGGCTCGCGACCTCCGGCTGGATCGACGCCGCCGTCATCAACGCCGGGGACGGCACCCACCAGCACCCCACCCAGGCACTCCTCGACGCCTTCACCATGCGGCGCCGGCTCGTCGGCCGGGACGCGGGTCTCGGCCAGGACCTGGCAGGCAAGCGCATCACGCTCGTCGGCGACATCCTGCACAGCCGCGTCGCCCGCTCGAATGTCGACCTGCTGCACACCCTCGGCGCCGAGGTCACACTCGTCGCCCCGCCGACCCTGGTGCCGGTCGGCGTCGAGGCCTGGCCCTGCGAGGTCTCGTACGACCTCGACAGCACGCTGTCCAAGTCCGACGCCGTGATGCTGCTGCGCGTCCAGCGCGAGCGGATGAACGCGGCGTTCTTCCCGACCGAGCGCGAGTACTCGCGGCGCTACGGCCTCGACGGCGACCGCATGGCCAAGATGCCCGAGCACGCCATCGTGATGCACCCCGGGCCGATGGTCCGCGGCATGGAGATCACCGCCGAGGTCGCCGACTCGGAGCGCTGCACCGCCATCGAGCAGGTCACCAACGGCGTCTCGATCCGGATGGCCGTCCTGTACCTGCTCCTGGGCGGCGCCGTGTTCGACGCGAAAAGCGTGCCCGCCGTCACCCACACCCGTACCGAGGAGAAGTAAGACATGAGCAAGATCCTTATCCGTGGTGCGAAGGTGCTCGGCGGCGAGCCGCAGGACGTGCTGATCGACGGCGAGACGATCGCCGAGGTCGGTACGGGGCTTTCGGACGAGGGCGCCGAGGTCGTGGAGGCGGACGGCAGGGTGCTCCTGCCGGGGCTCGTCGACCTGCACACCCATCTGCGTGAGCCCGGCCGCGAGGACTCCGAGACGGTTCTGACCGGCACCCGGGCCGCCGCGAGCGGCGGCTACACCGCTGTGTTCGCCATGGCCAACACCTTCCCGGTCGCCGACACGGCAGGCGTCGTCGAGCAGGTCTACCGGCTCGGCCAGGAGTACGGCTACTGCGACGTACAGCCCATCGGAGCCGTCACCGTCGGCCTGGAGGGCAAGAAGCTCGCCGAGCTGGGCGCGATGCACGAGTCCGCCGCCGGCGTCACCGTCTTCTCGGACGACGGCAAGTGCGTCGACGACGCCGTGATCATGCGCCGGGCGCTGGAGTACGTGAAGGCGTTCGGCGGCGTCGTCGCCCAGCACGCCCAGGAGCCCCGCCTCACCGAGGGCGCCCAGATGAACGAGGGCGTCGTCTCCGCGGAGCTGGGCCTCGGCGGCTGGCCCGCGGTGGCCGAGGAGTCGGTCATCGCCCGGGACGTCCTGCTCGCCGAGCACGTCGGCTCCCGCGTCCACATCTGCCACCTCTCGACCGCCGGCTCCGTCGAGATCGTCCGCTGGGCCAAGTCCCGCGGCATCGACGTCACCGCCGAGGTCACCCCGCACCACCTGCTCCTCACCGACGAGCTGGTGCGCTCCTACAACCCGGTCTACAAGGTCAACCCGCCGCTGCGCACCGAGCGCGACGTGCTGGCCCTGCGCGAGGCGCTCGCCGACGGCACGATCGACATCGTCGCCACCGACCACGCCCCGCACCCGCACGAGGACAAGGACTGCGAGTGGGCCGCCGCCGCCATGGGCATGGTGGGCCTGGAGACCGCGCTCTCCGTGGTCCAGCAGACGATGGTCGAGACCGGCCTGCTCGACTGGGCCGGCGTCGCGGACCGGATGTCCCGCAAGCCCGCCGAGATCGGCCGGGCGAAGGGCCACGGCCGCCCCGTCTCGGCAGGTGAGCCCGCCAACCTCACGCTCGTCGACACGGCATACCGTGGAGAGGTGGACCCCGCGGGCTTCGCGTCGCGCAGCCGCAACACTCCGTACGAGGGTCGTGAGCTGCCGGGCCGTGTCACGCACACGTGGCTGCGGGGCAGGGCCACGCTCGTCGACGGGAAGCTCGCGTGACATCACTCACCCCCCATGCAGCGCAGATCGCAACGGACCTCGCGGCGGACCAGAAGTCCGCGGAAGTGACCGACTGGGCCGCCCGGATCGGCTGGCTCGTCGGCCTCGTCCTGTTCATCGCGCTCGTCTACTGGCTGATGCGCGAGGGCTGGAAGTGGCGTGGCACCCTCCAGGGCGACCTGCCCGAGCTGCCTGCCGTGCCGGAGGAGCCCGGTGACGCCAGACTGAGCATGAGCGGCCGCTACCACGGCTCCACCACCGCCGGGCAGTGGCTCGACCGCATCGTGGCGCACGGCCTGGGCACCCGCAGCAGGGCAGAGCTGAGTCTGACGGACGCAGGTCTGGACGTCGTACGGCCCGGAGCGGCCGACTTCTTCGTACCCCGCGCACAACTGCGCGAGGCACGGCTCGACAAGGGCATCGCGGGCAAGGTCCTCACCGAGGGCGGACTGCTCGTCGTCACCTGGGAGCACGGCGGCAAGCTGATCGACTCGGGGTTCCGCTCCGACCACGCGGCCGAGCACACCGAATGGGTCGACACCCTGAACCACATGATCGACAAGAGCAACGACACGGAAGGCGCACGATGACCACCTCCGACCAGGGGACCGCCGCACAGAGGCAGAAGGCGACCCCCGCCGTACTCGTCCTGGAGGACGGCCGGACGTTCCGCGGCCGTGCCTACGGGGCCGTGGGGGTGACCTTCGGCGAAGCGGTGTTCTCCACCGGCATGACCGGCTACCAGGAGACCCTCACCGACCCGTCGTACCACCGCCAGGTCGTCGTGATGACCGCCCCGCACGTCGGCAACACGGGCATCAACGACGAGGACATGGAGTCCAGGAAGATCTGGGTCTCCGGTTATGTCGTACGCGACCCCGCGCGCGTGCCCTCCAACTGGCGCTCCCGGCGCTCGCTGGACGATGAACTCACCGAGCAGGGTGTCGTGGGCATCAGCGGCATCGACACGCGCGCGCTCACCCGCCATCTGCGCGAGCGCGGCGCCATGCGCGTCGGCATCTTCTCCGGCAACGCGCTGCCCGACGAGGGCACCATGCTGACCGAGGTGCGCCAGGCCCCCGAGATGAAGGGCGCCAGCCTCTACGAGGAGGTGGCCACCAAGGAGTCGTACGTCGTCCCGGCCATCGGCCCCGACGGCGAAACCGTCCCGATCGGTGCCGCGAAGTTCACCGTGGCCGCCGTGGACCTCGGCATCAAGGGCATGACCCCGCACCGCATGGCCGAGCGCGGCATCGAGGTGCACGTGCTGCCCGCCACCGCCACCGTGGAGGAGATCTACGCGGTCGCCCCCGACGGCGTGTTCTTCTCGAACGGCCCCGGCGACCCGGAGCAGGCCGATCACCCGGTCGCCCTGATGCGTTCGGTACTGGAGCGTAAAACGCCTCTCTTCGGCATCTGTTTCGGCAACCAGATCCTCGGCCGCGCCCTCGGCTTCGGCACCTACAAGCTCAAGTACGGGCACCGGGGCATCAACCAGCCGGTGCAGGACCGCACGACCGGCAAGGTCGAGGTCACCGCGCACAACCACGGCTTCGCCGTCGACGCGCCGCTCGACAAGGTCTCCGACACCCCCTACGGGCGGGCCGAGGTCAGCCACGTCTGCCTGAACGACCAGGTCGTCGAGGGGCTCCAGCTACTCGACCAGCCCGCGTTCAGCGTCCAGTACCACCCCGAGGCGGCCGCGGGCCCCCACGACGCCGCCTACCTGTTCGACCGCTTCACGTCTTTGATGAACACAGTCCAGATGGAGGGCCAGCGTGCCTAAGCGCTCCGATATCCAGTCCGTCCTGGTCATCGGCTCCGGCCCGATCGTCATCGGGCAGGCCGCCGAGTTCGACTACTCCGGCACCCAGGCCTGCCGCGTCCTCAAGGCCGAGGGCCTGCGGGTGATCCTGGTCAACTCCAACCCGGCGACGATCATGACCGACCCGGAGATCGCCGACGCGACGTACGTCGAGCCGATCACCCCGGAGTTCGTCGAGAAGATCATCGCCAAGGAGCGGCCCGACGCCCTGCTGCCGACGCTCGGCGGCCAGACCGCCCTCAACACCGCCATCTCCATGCACGAGCAGGGAGTGCTGGAGAAGTACGGCGTCGAGCTGATCGGCGCCAACGTCGAGGCGATCAACAAGGGCGAGGACCGCGACCTCTTCAAGGGCGTCGTCGAGGCCGTACGCGCCAAGATCGGACACGGCGAGTCCGCCCGTTCGGTCATCTGCCACTCCATGGACGACGTGATCCAGGGCGTGGAGACGCTCGGCGGCTACCCCGTCGTCGTGCGCCCCTCCTTCACCATGGGCGGCGCCGGCTCCGGCTTCGCGCACGACGAGCAGGAGCTGCGCCGCATCGCCGGGCAGGGACTCACGCTCTCGCCGACCACCGAGGTGCTCCTGGAGGAGTCCATCCTCGGCTGGAAGGAGTACGAGCTGGAGCTGATGCGCGACAAGAACGACAACGTCGTAGTCGTCTGTTCCATCGAGAACTTCGACCCGATGGGCGTCCACACCGGCGACTCGATCACCGTCGCGCCCTCGATGACGCTGACCGACCGCGAGTACCAGCGCCTGCGGGACATCGGCATCGCGATCATCCGTGAGGTCGGCGTCGACACCGGCGGCTGCAACATCCAGTTCGCGGTCGACCCCGACGACGGCCGCATCATCGTCATCGAGATGAACCCGCGGGTCTCGCGCTCCTCGGCCCTCGCGTCGAAGGCCACCGGCTTCCCGATCGCCAAGATCGCCGCCAAGCTGGCCGTCGGCTACACGCTCGACGAGATCCCGAACGACATCACCGAGAAGACGCCGGCCTCCTTCGAGCCGACCCTCGACTACGTGGTCGTCAAGGCGCCCCGGTTCGCCTTCGAGAAGTTCCCCTCCGCCGACTCCACGCTGACCACGACCATGAAGTCGGTCGGCGAGGCCATGGCGATCGGCCGGAACTTCACCGAGGCGCTCCAGAAGGCGCTGCGGTCGCTGGAGAAGAAGGGCAGCCAGTTCACGTTCGTCGGCGAGCCCGGCGACAAGGCCGAGCTGCTGGCTCAGGCCGCCCGGCCCACCGACGGGCGCATCAACACCGTCATGCAGGCCATCCGCGCGGGCGCCACCCCCGAGGAGGTCTTCGACGCGACCAGGATCGACCCGTGGTTCGTGGACCAGCTGTTCCTGATCAAGGAGATCGCGGACGAACTGGCCGCCGCCGACAAGCTGGAGCCCTCGCTGCTCGCGGAGGCCAAGCGGCACGGCTTCTCCGACGTCCAGATCGGTGAGATCCGCGGGCTGCGCGAGGACGTGGTGCGCGAGGTACGGCACGCGCTGGGCGTGCGGCCGGTCTACAAGACGGTCGACACCTGCGCCGCCGAGTTCGCGGCCAAGACGCCGTACTTCTACTCCTCGTACGACGAGGAGACAGAGGTGGCGCCCCGCGAGAAGGCCGCGGTGATCATCCTCGGCTCCGGTCCGAACCGCATCGGCCAGGGCATCGAGTTCGACTACTCCTGCGTCCACGCCTCCTTCGCGCTGAGCGACGCGGGCTACGAGACCGTGATGGTCAACTGCAACCCCGAGACGGTCTCCACGGACTACGACACCTCCGACCGGCTGTACTTCGAGCCGCTGACGCTGGAGGACGTGCTGGAGATCGTCCACGCCGAGACGCTGGCCGGACCGATCGCGGGCGTGATCGTCCAGCTCGGCGGACAGACCCCGCTGGGCCTGTCGCAGGCGCTCAAGGACAACGGCGTCCCGGTCGTGGGCACCCCGCCCGAGGCCATCCACGCCGCCGAGGACCGCGGCGCCTTCGGCCAGGTCCTCGCCGAGGCCGGACTGCCCGCGCCGAAGCACGGCACCGCCACCACCTTCGCCGGGGCCAAGGCCATCGCGGACGAGATCGGCTACCCCGTACTCGTCCGGCCGTCGTACGTCCTCGGCGGGCGCGGCATGGAGATCGTGTACGACGAGACGCGGCTGTCCTCGTACATCGCCGAGTCGACCGAGATCAGCCCGTCCCGGCCGGTCCTGGTGGACCGCTTCCTGGACGACGCGATCGAGATCGACGTGGACGCCCTGTACGACGGCCACGAGCTGTACCTCGGCGGTGTCATGGAGCACATCGAGGAGGCCGGCATCCACTCCGGCGACTCGGCGTGCGCGCTGCCCCCGATCACGCTCGGCGGGTTCGACATCAAGCGGCTGCGGGCCTCGACCGAGGCCATCGCCAAGGGTGTCGGCGTGCGCGGACTGATCAACATCCAGTTCGCGATGGCCGGTGACATCCTGTACGTCCTGGAGGCCAACCCGCGTGCGTCGCGCACGGTCCCCTTCACCTCGAAGGCGACCGCGGTGCCGCTCGCCAAGGCCGCCGCCCGGATCTCGCTGGGCGCGACCGTCGCCGAGCTGCGCGCCGAGGGGCTGCTGCCGGCCGTCGGCGACGGCGGTGAGCTGCCGCTGGACGCGCCGATCTCCGTCAAGGAGGCCGTCATGCCGTGGTCGCGCTTCCGCGATGTCAACGGCCGCGGCGTCGACACGATCCTCGGCCCGGAGATGCGGTCCACCGGCGAGGTCATGGGCATCGACTCGGTGTTCGGCACGGCGTACGCCAAGTCCCAGGCGGGCGCGTACGGTCCGCTGCCGACCAAGGGCCGCGCCTTCATCTCCGTCGCCAACCGCGACAAGCGCTCGATGATCTTCCCGGCCCGTGAACTCGTCGCCCACGGCTTCGAACTGCTCGCCACGTCCGGCACGGCCGAGGTCCTCAAGCGCAACGGCATCAACGCCTCCGTCGTGCGCAAGCAGTCCGAGGGCGAGGGCCCGAACGGCGAGAAGACCATCGTCCAGCTCATCCACGAGGGCGAGGTCGACCTCATCGTCAACACGCCGTACGGCACCGGGGGCCGCCTCGACGGCTACGACATCCGTACGGCGGCCGTGGCCCGTTCCGTGCCCTGCCTGACGACCGTCCAGGCGCTCGCCGCGGCCGTCCAGGGCATCGACGCGCTCACCCACGGCGACGTGGGCGTACGTTCACTGCAGGAACACGCCGAGCATCTGACCGCGGCCCGCGACTAGCAGCCCCCAGGGGGACACCGGAAACGGTGTCCCCCTCTCTGTGAGGCTGTGTAAGGACAAACTGATCATGTACAAGCTCGCCTTCCGGCTCCTCTTCAAGCGGATGGACCCGGAGCAGGCCCACCACCTCGCCTTCCGCTGGATCCGGCTGGCCGTCCGCGTCCCCGTCCTGCGGACCTTCGTCGCCGCCGTGCTCGCGCCCCGGTACAAGGAGCTGCGGACCGAGGCGTTCGGACTGCGGATGCACGGGCCGTTCGGCCTCGCGGCCGGTTTCGACAAGAACGCCGTCGCTGTCGACGGGATGTCGATGCTCGGCTTCGACCACGTCGAGATCGGCACGGTCACGGGGGAGGCACAGCCGGGCAACCCCAGGAAGCGGCTGTTCCGCCTTGTGCCGGACCGCGCGCTGATCAACCGCATGGGGTTCAACAACGAGGGCTCCGCGGCCGTGGCGGAGCGCTTGAGGGCCCGTACGCCCGTCTTCAGGACGGTCCTGGGCGTCAACATCGGCAAGACCAAGCTCGTTCCGGAGGGCGAGGCCGCCGCCGACTACGTGAAGTCCACCGAGCGACTGGCCTCGTACGCCGACTATCTCGTGGTCAACGTCAGCTCCCCGAACACCCCGGGGCTGCGCAACCTCCAGGCGACCGAGTCGCTGCGGCCCCTGCTCACCGCCGTCCGCGAGGCCGCCGACCGCACGGTGACCACGCGCCGCGTGCCGCTGCTCGTGAAGATCGCACCGGACCTCGCGGACGAGGACGTCGACGCCGTCGCCGACCTCGCCGTCGAACTCGGCCTGGACGGGATCATCGCCACGAACACCACCATCGCGCGCGAGGAACTGGGCCTGCGGTCCGACGCCTCCCTCGCCGGGGAGAGCGGCGGACTCTCGGGCGCACCGCTGAAAGCACGCTCCCTGGAGGTGCTGCGCCGCCTCTACGCGCGCGTGGGGGACCGGATCACCCTCGTGGGCGTCGGCGGCGTCGAGAACGCCGAGGACGCCTGGCAGCGCATTCTGGCGGGCGCCACGCTGGTCCAGGGCTACAGCGCCTTCATCTACGAGGGCCCCTTCTGGGGTCGCGCCGTCCACAAGGGACTCGCGGCGCGGCTTCGCACGAGCCCGTACGCCACCCTCGCCGACGCGGTCGGCGCCGACGTGAGGACGAAGGTATGAGCGCAGACGGTATGAGCCAGGAACCCTTCGGCGCACGCCTGCGCCGTGCCATGGACGAGCGCGGCCCGCTGTGCGTCGGAATCGACCCGCACGCCTCCCTGCTCGCCGACTGGGGCCTGAACGACGACATCGCTGGCCTTGAGCGCTTCAGCCGCACCGTCGTGGAGGCGCTGGCCGGCCGGGTCGCCGTACTGAAGCCGCAGAGCGCGTTCTTCGAGCGCTTCGGGTCGCGCGGTGTCGCCGTACTGGAGAAGTCGGTCGAGGAGGCGCGCGCGGCCGGGGCGCTGGTCGTCATGGACGCCAAGCGCGGTGACATCGGTTCGACCATGGCGGCGTACGCCTCCGCTTTCCTGGAGAAGGGCTCGCCGCTGTTCTCGGACGCGCTCACCGTTTCGCCGTATCTCGGCTACGGGTCGCTCAAGCCGGCGGTCGAGCTCGCCCGGGAGAGCGGCGCCGGGCTGTTCGTGCTCGCGCTGACCTCCAACCCGGAGGGCGCCGAGGTGCAGCACGCGGTACGCCCTGAGGACACGGCTCTTCGGAACGTAGGCGCGACGATGCTGGCGCATCTGGCCGAGGAGAACGCGGGACAGACCCCGATGGGCTCCTTCGGGGCGGTCGTCGGCGCCACGCTCGGCGACCTCTCCTCGTACGACCTCGCCATCAACGGCCCGCTCCTCGCTCCCGGGATCGGTGCCCAGGGGGCGACCCCGGCCGACCTTCCCCGGGTCTTCGGAGCGGCGGTGCACCAGGTGGTGCCGAACGTCAGCCGGGGTGTCCTGCGGCACGGACCCGACATCGCCGCGCTACGCGCGTCGTCGGACCGCTTCGCGGAGGAGATCAGGGCGGCGGTACGAGCGGCTTAGCGGGCCGTGTCGCGCCTTCGGCGTACGTCTTCCGGAGGGCCCGCGTCTGAATACATGCTCAAATCCGGGGAGTTTTGTCGGAAATGTCGGACTCGATAGAGGCTGACCAGGACTTTTCCGCTGTTCTCGCTGACTCCGGCGGACTTGCCCGCTAGTCTCCGACGAGAGTCAACGGGCAAGACAGTTGCTCGTTGCTCACCAGGTGTGGAGCGATCAGGTTCCGCACCGGTCCGTATCCGACAGTTCGACATCCGAGGTGACGTAGGCGTGGCTCTTCCGCCCCTTACCCCTGAACAGCGCGCAGCCGCGCTCGAAAAGGCCGCCGCGGCTCGCCGGGAGCGGGCCGAGGTCAAGAATCGACTCAAGCACTCCGGCGCCTCCCTCCATGAGGTCATCAAGCAGGGTCAGGAGAACGACGTCATCGGCAAGATGAAGGTCTCCGCTCTCCTGGAGTCCCTGCCGGGCGTGGGCAAGGTCCGCGCCAAGCAGATCATGGAGCGACTCGGGATCTCCGAGAGCCGCCGTGTGCGGGGTCTCGGCTCCAATCAGATCGCCTCCTTGGAGCGCGAGTTCGGCGGCGGTGCTGCCTGACGTTCTCAGGCACCCCTGAGAACCTGGATAATCGCCGCATGGCAGCAACACTCCGGGGGACGTCCCCCGTACCCCCGGACGCACGTCCGCGGCTGACCGTGCTCTCCGGCCCCTCCGGGGTCGGCAAGAGCACGGTCGTCGCTCATATGCGCAAGGAACACCCCGAGGTCTGGCTCTCGGTGTCGGCGACGACCCGTAGGCCACGCCCCGGTGAGAAGCACGGCGTCCACTACTTCTTCGTCAGTGACGAGGAGATGGACAAGCTGATCGCCAACGGCGAACTGCTCGAGTGGGCGGAGTTCGCGGGCAACCGCTACGGCACGCCTCGTGACGCCGTGCTCGAACGGCTGGAGTCCGGCGAGCCGGTCCTCCTGGAGATCGATCTTCAGGGAGCCCGGCAGGTCCGCGAGTCCATGCCCGACGCTCTGCTGGTGTTCCTGGCTCCTCCCTCCTGGGAGGAGCTGGTGCGCAGACTCACCGGGCGGGGCACCGAGCCGCCCGAAGTCATCGAGCGCCGGCTGGCGGCCGCCAAGATCGAACTGGCGGCCGAGCCGGAGTTCGATGTCACCCTGGTCAACACCTCTGTCGAGGACGTGGCTCGTGAGCTGCTAGCCTTGATGGAAGTTGTCTGATCTTTCAAGTCTCTTCTAAGGTCAGTATCCCCCTTTCGGAAGGCAGAGCGTGTCCTCTTCCACCACCGCGCCCGAGGGCATCATCAACCCTCCGATCGACGAGCTCCTCGAGGCAACCGACTCGAAGTACAGCCTGGTGATCTACGCGGCCAAGCGTGCCCGCCAGATCAACGCGTACTACTCGCAGCTCGGTGAGGGTCTCCTCGAGTACGTCGGTCCCCTCGTGGACACGCACGTCCACGAGAAGCCGCTGTCGATCGCCCTCCGGGAGATCAACGCGGGTCTGCTGACGTCGGAGGCCATCGAGGGCCCGGCTACGTAGTATTTTCGGTTTGCAGTTTGTTTATCCACAGGCCCGGCAGCGCGACTGCCGGGCCTGTGGTGTGTGATGGGGACGTACGTTTTCCAGACATACATTTTCCGGGCGTACGTGATCCAGAGGGTCGGGGAGAGACGTGGACAAGCCGAAGGTCGTGCTGGGAGTCAGCGGAGGCATCGCCGCCTACAAGGCGTGCGAGCTGCTGCGCCGACTGACCGAGTCCGGGCACGACGTGCGCGTCGTACCCACCGGGTCCGCGCTGCACTTCGTCGGCGCCGCGACCTGGTCCGCCCTCTCCGGACATCCCGTCTCGACCGAGGTCTGGTCGGACGTGCACGAGGTGCCGCACGTGCGGATCGGCCAGGGGGCCGACCTGGTCGTCGTCGCGCCCGCCACCGCGGACCTGCTGGCGAAGGCGGCCCACGGACTGGCCGGCGACCTCCTCACGAACACCCTGCTCACCGCCCGCTGTCCGGTCGTCTTCGCGCCCGCCATGCACACCGAGATGTGGGAACACCCGGCCACGCAGGAGAACGTGGCGACGCTGCGCCGCCGGGGTGCCGTCGTCATCGAGCCCGCCGTGGGCCGGCTGACCGGCGTGGACACCGGCAAGGGGCGACTGCCCGACCCGTCGGAGATCTTCGAGATCTGCCGCCGGGTGCTCGCGCGGGGCGCGGCCGGACCGGACATCGCGGAGCGTCCGGACCTCGCGGGGCGTCACGTCGTCGTCAGCGCAGGGGGCACACGCGAGCCGCTCGACCCGGTCCGCTTCCTCGGCAACCGTTCCTCCGGGAAGCAGGGGTACGCCCTCGCGCGCACCGCAGTGGCCCGGGGCGCGCGGGTCACACTGATCGCCGCGAACACCGGGCTGCCGGACCCGGCGGGCGTCGACGTCGTCCAGGTCGGCACCGCCGTGCACCTGCGCGAGGCCGTACTCAAGGCGGCTCCGGACGCCGACGTCGTGGTGATGGCGGCGGCGGTGGCGGATTTCCGGCCCGCGGCATACGCGGCGGGAAAGATCAAGAAGAAGGACGGGGAGGAACCGGAGCCGATCGTTCTCGTTCGTAACCCGGACATTCTCGCGGAGATCTCGGCGGACCGTGCCCGCACCGGACAGGTGGTCGTCGGTTTCGCCGCCGAGACGGACGACGTCCTGGCCAACGGCCGGGCGAAGCTCCGCCGCAAGGGCTGCGACCTCCTCGTCGTCAACGAGGTGGGGGAGCGCAAGACCTTCGGCTCAGAGGAGAACGAGGCGGTCGTGCTCGCCGCCGACGGAGGCGAGACCGCGGTGCCGTACGGACCCAAGGAAGCACTGGCCGAAACCGTGTGGGATCTCGTGGCGCGCCGCCTGGGATGAATGGCTCAATCGCATCAGGAGACCCAAGGCGTCACAAGGCGTGACAAAACATCACAAGGTGCCGCTTGGAACCGGCTTGCAGGAGTGTGGGAACCTGGCGGAGACGGTCATCGTGTCGCAGAATGCGCGTGCCGCAGGTCACAGCGCTTCCGAGAGGCGAGACAGTAGCCCTGCGGCGGAGTACGACCGATAAACTGTTCTCGGACGACGCCGGGCGCAGCTCCCGGCCGTCCGCCAATGATCAGCCAGCAGCCGCTGCAACCACAGGGAGCGTTGTGTCCCGTCGCCTGTTCACCTCGGAGTCCGTGACCGAAGGTCACCCCGACAAGATCGCTGACCAGATCAGCGACACCATCCTCGATGCGCTTCTGCGTGAGGACCCGCACTCCCGGGTCGCCGTCGAGACGCTGATCACGACCGGCCTCGTGCACGTGGCCGGTGAGGTCACGACCAAGGCCTACGCGCCGATCGCGCAGCTCGTGCGCGACAAGATCCTTGAGATCGGCTACGACTCCTCGAAGAAGGGCTTCGACGGGGCGTCCTGTGGCGTGTCCGTGTCGATCGGCTCCCAGTCGCCCGACATCGCGCAGGGTGTCGACACCGCGTACGAGAAGCGGGTCGAGGGCGACGAGGACGAGCTCGACAAGCAGGGCGCGGGCGACCAGGGCCTGATGTTCGGCTACGCGACGGACGAGACCCCGGAGCTCATGCCGCTCCCGATCCACCTCGCGCACCGGCTCGCGCGCCGCCTCTCCGAGGTCCGCAAGAACGGGACGATCCCGTACCTGCGCCCCGACGGCAAGACCCAGGTCACCATCGAGTACGACGGCGACAAGGCGGTCCGCCTGGACACGGTCGTCGTCTCCTCGCAGCACGCCTCGGACATCGACCTGGACTCGCTGCTGGCGCCCGACATCCGCGAGTTCGTGGTGGAGCCCGAGCTGAAGGCACTCCTGGACGACGGCATCAAGCTGGAGACCGAGGACTACCGGCTCCTGGTCAACCCCACCGGCCGCTTCGAGATCGGCGGCCCGATGGGCGACGCCGGCCTGACCGGCCGCAAGATCATCATCGACACCTACGGCGGTATGGCCCGCCACGGTGGCGGCGCGTTCTCCGGCAAGGACCCCTCCAAGGTCGACCGCTCCGCCGCGTACGCCATGCGCTGGGTCGCGAAGAACGTCGTCGCGGCGGGCCTCGCCTCGCGCTGCGAGGTCCAGGTCGCCTACGCGATCGGCAAGGCCGAGCCCGTCGGCCTCTTCGTCGAGACCTTCGGCACCGCGAAGATCGACGCCGAGAAGATCGAGACGGCCATCTCCGAGGTCTTCGACCTCCGCCCGGCCGCGATCATCCGCGACCTCGACCTGCTGCGGCCGATCTACTCGCTGACCGCCGCGTACGGCCACTTCGGGCGCGCACTGCCCGAGTTCACCTGGGAGAAGACGGACCGGGTGGACGCACTGCGGAAGGCGGCGGGGCTCTAACCCGCTCCGGTCGGCTCAAGTTCCGCTGTTCTCGCGCCGGTTCCCGGCATCCCTCGGGATGCCGGGAACCGGCGTTTTCCGTCGCGTGGCTTCGTGTATCCCGGGCGCGTGGCGGTGTCAGTGCGGTCTGGTAGGAATGCAGCTGTGAGCAGCGAGGACGGGCAGGCGGGCGGCGGGGCCGAAGGGGCGCCGCCGGAGCAGCTTGCGTTGATCCGGGATGCCGTGCGCAAAGCTCCGCGCGCCAAGCCGCGGACCTGGCGCGGGGCCGCGGTCGCCAAGAACCTTCCTGTCGCGCGGGTGCTCGTCGACAAGGGCGTACTGCATCTCGACCGCTACTTCGACTACGCCGTGCCCGAGGACCTCGACGCCGACGCGCAGCCGGGGGTGCGGGTACGTGTGCGGTTCGGGGCCGGCCGGCATCGGGTGCGGGAGGGGCGGCGCGAGGGCGGCGGGCTGATCGACGGATTCCTCGTCGAGCGGCTGGCCGAGTCCGAGTACTCGGGGCCGCTCGCGGCCCTTGCCCAAGTCGTCTCGCCCGAGCCCGTGTTGAACGAGGAGTTGCTCGGCGTCGCGCGAGCCGTCGCCGACCGGTACGCCGGGAGCCTGGCCGACGTGCTGCAACTGGCCGTCCCGCCGCGCAACGCCAGGGCCGAGGGAAAGCCGTCGCCCGAGCCGCTGCCCGCCCCCGAAGCGCCCGCCGTGGGGTCCTGGGTCCGGTACCCGCGAGGGGCCGCCTTCATCGAGTCACTCGCGGGCGGCGGGGCACCCCGGGCCGTGTGGAACGCGCTCCCGGGGCCCGGCTGGGCCGAGGAACTGGCGCGGGCCGTGGCGGCGACGCTCGCCTCGGGACGTGGCGCGCTCGTCGTCGTGCCGGACGGGCGGGCCGTCAGCCGGGTCGACGCCGCGTTGACCTCGGTGCTGGGGGAGGGCAGGCATGCCGTACTCACCGCCGAGGCCGGGCCCGAGAAACGCTACCGGCAGTGGCTGGCCGTGCGGCGTGGGTCCGTACGGGCCGTGGTGGGGACCAGGGCCGCCATGTTCGCGCCCGTCCAGGATCTGGGCCTGGTGGCTGTCTGGGACGACGGGGACGGCAGCCACAGTGAGCTGCACGCGCCTCAGCCGCACTCGCGGGAAGTGCTGTTGCAGCGGGCCGCCCATGACAAGTGCGCCTTCCTGCTGGGCAGTTGGAGCTGCACTGTCGAGGCCGCACAGCTCGTCGAGAGCGGCTGGGCGGCTCCGATCGTCGCCGAGCGGGAGACGGTACGGGAGGCGGCTCCGCTCGTACGGACCGTCGGGGACCAGGACCTGGCGCGGGACGAGGCGGCCCGGGCCGCGCGGCTGCCCACCCTCGCCTGGCAGGCCGTCAGGGAAGGGCTGAAGCACGGGCCCGTACTGGTGCAGGTGCCCCGGCGGGGTTACGTACCGCGGATGGCCTGCGCGCAGTGCCGGGCGCCCGCGCGGTGCAGGCACTGCGCCGGGCCGTTGGAAGGGCAGGACGCCGGCGGCCTGCGGTGCGGGTGGTGCGGGCAGGAGGAGAGCGGCTGGCACTGTCCCGAGTGCGGCGGGTTCCGGCTGCGGGCGCAGGTCGTGGGGGCGCGGCGGACCGCCGAGGAGCTGGGGCGCGCGTTCCCCGCCGTGCCGGTGCGGACCTCGGGGCGCGAGCAGGTGCTGGACACGGTGCCGGGGTCGCCCGCGCTGGTCGTCAGCACGCCGGGCGCCGAGCCCGTGGCCGAGGGCGGCTACGCGGCGGCGCTGTTGCTCGACGGCTGGGCGATGCTCGGTCGGCCGGACCTGCGGGCCGGAGAGGAGGCGTTGCGGCGCTGGATCGAGGCGGCGGCACTGGTGCGGGGGCAGCGGGACGGCGGGACCGTGGTGGTCGTCGCCGAGCCGACGTTGCGGCCCGTGCAGGCGCTGGTGCGGTGGGATCCGGTCGGGCACGCCGTTCGTGAGCTGGCCGAGCGGGCCGAGCTGGGGTTCCCGCCGGTGTCGCGGATGGCGTCCGTGGCCGGGACGGCGGAGGCACTCGCCGAGTTCCTCGCCGCGGCCGAACTGCCCGGAGAGGCCGAGTTGCTGGGCCCGGTGCCGCTGCCTCCGCCGGATCCGGGGCGGCCGAGGCGGGCGGGCGCGGCGCCCGCCGGCGAACCGTGGGAGCGGGCGTTGATCCGGGTACCGCCGGGGAAGGGAGCCGCGCTGGCATCCGCCCTGAAGAGCGCGCAGGCGGCTCGGATGGCTCGTGGGGGGAGCGGGGGCAGCGGCGGGAGTGAGGCCGTACGGATTCGGATCGATCCGCCGGACATCGGGTGATCTCCCGACTGTCGCTGTCGCTGTCGCTGTCGCCGTTGCCGCCGACGCTGCTGTCGCTGCGGTGAGGGCGGCCGATTGGTGGCCGGTACGCGTCTGCCCCCGAGCTCTTTCGGGGGCAGACAGGCGCGTGTTCAGGGGCGGACGGGTGAGTACGTCAGCCGTTGCGGGGGCCCGGGAAGGCGCTCGGCCTGGCCTCCTCGCGGAGGGTGGGGCTGCCTGCCGTCGGCTGAGTCGGCATGGGCATCGGCACGGGCATGGGCATCGGCATGGAGCGGGCGGCCGGGACCGTGGGGATGCCCGTGTTGACGGCGACCGTGCGGGCTCCCGACGGCTCGGTCGCCCGCTCGGCCTCGGCGGCGGCCTGCGCGGTCGCCCGGCGAGCGCCGTACCGGCGGTGCACCGCCTGTTTCGTGACACCGAGGGCCGAGCCCACCGCGTCCCAGGAGAAGCCCAGTGAGCGGTCGAAGTCCACGGCGGCCGTGACCAGGGTCTCGACACTGTCCCGCAGCTCCTGGGCGAGACGGACGGTCGGAGCGGGTGCGCGTCCGTAGACGACGAAGCCCGTGGAGGGGCCGGAGCGGCGCGGGCGGTAGACGTTGCCCAGTTGGGCTGTCAGCGTGCGCAGTGCGTCCACCTGCCGGCGGACTCGCTCGATGTCCCGCACCAGCAAGTGCAGGCTGGCCCGAGCCTGGGCGTCGTGGGTTGCGTGGTCGGCCATGAACAAGCCTCTCGAACCGGCGTTGAAAAGGTCCGGGCCGCGATTGCGGCCCGTTTTGGTCAACTCTTTCTTGACCAACGCGTTTCACGGTGAGTGGTCACGCATCAGGGGCGTGGGACCGGATACGTACGCCCCCGGCGGTCTGCTGAGCGCTCGCCTCGGCACCGTCCTGACGAGGGCCTTTACCGCCTGGGGCAGCCGTGCGGCAGCTCCGCGGCGGTTTTGTCGGGTGGTCCGAATCCGTCGATGGCCGCCGGTCATGGGTGCGCCGGACGGGGGAGGGAACCCGCTCAGCCGTCGTCGTGCGTTGCCGTCCGGGGCCGTCCGGTCCAGCCTGCTCGGTCCGGTCCGGTGCGCTGGGGCCAGGTCCCGTCCCGTACGTGACCGCGGCCGAGGGGAGCTTCGGCAGTGCGCCCCATAGACTGGTGCGCTGCCCGTTGTGAATCCGCCCGAGAGGCCGACTGCCACCCATGAAGCTCGTCTTCGCCGGTACCCCCGAGGTCGCCGTTCCCGCTCTGGACGCCCTGATCGCCTCCGGGCGGCACGAGGTGGCCGCCGTAGTCACGCGGCCCGACGCGCCGGCCGGACGGGGGCGCAGGCTCGTCGCGAGCCCCGTCGCCCAGCGCGCCGAGGACGCCGGGATCGAGGTGCTCAAGCCGGTGCGGCCACGGGACGAGGACTTCCTCGCACGGCTGCGGGAGATCGCCCCCGACTGCTGTCCCGTGGTGGCCTACGGTGCGCTGCTTCCCCGGGTCGCGCTCGACATCCCCGCACACGGCTGGGTCAACCTGCACTTCTCGCTGCTGCCCGCCTGGCGCGGCGCGGCGCCCGTACAGCACGCGGTCATGGCCGGGGACGAGATCACCGGTGCGTCCACGTTCCTCATCGAGGAGGGGCTCG
The DNA here is from genome assembly GCF_040651415.1 of Streptomyces sp. NPDC048484. NCBI lineage: Bacteria > Bacillati > Actinomycetota > Actinomycetes > Kitasatosporales > Streptomycetaceae > Streptomyces > Streptomyces sp. NPDC048484. The sequence continues at coordinate 100,516 of NZ_JBEZJY010000034.1, read as the reverse complement.
ACTCCGGGCCCGTCTACGGGACCGTCACCGAGGAGGTGCGGCCCACCGACACCAGCGGGGACCTGCTGACGCGGCTCGCCTTCGCCGGGTCCGGACTGCTCGCGGCGACCATGGACGGGGTCGAGGACGGCACCCTCAAGGCCGTACCGCAGCCGGCGGACGGCGTCACCCTGGCTCCGAAGATCACCGTCGAGAACGCCCATGTGGACTGGACGGCGCCGGCGCTCCGGGTCGACCGGGTCGTACGCGGCTGTACGCCCTCGCCCGGTTCGTGGACCGTCTTCCGCGGGGAGCGGCTCAAGCTGATCCAGGTTGCGCCGGTTCCTGAGCGGACGGATCTGGCGCCGGGGGCGTTGTCGGTCGCGAAGAACAACGTGTACGTCGGAACCGGGTCGTATGCCGTCGAGTTGTTGTGGGTGCAGGCTCAGGGGAAGAAGCCGATGCGGGCGGCCGACTGGGCCCGGGGGGTTCGGATCGCCTCCGGCGAGGTGGTCGGGGCGTAGCCGGCCTTCGCGGCCGGCCGCGCCCACGCGGCGGAGCGGCATGGATGGCACAGCCCCCTCGACACCGGCGCCCTGGGAAGGGTGCTGCCCCGGGGCGACGTACGCTGGACCTGTATCTCTTCCACTAGCCGGAGCACCTTTTACGTGAACGAGCAGTCTCGTAGGCCCCGTCAGCAGGGCAAGCCCTATCGCCGTCCGAAGAAGGACGCCGTGCGGATGCTCGCCTTCGATGCGTTGCGGGCGGTGGACGAGCGGGACGCGTACGCGAATCTCGTGCTGCCGCCCCTGCTGCGAAAGGCGCGGGAGAAGGGCGACTTCGACGGACGCGACGCGGCACTGGCCACGGAGCTCGTGTACGGGACGCTGCGCCGGCAGGGGACGTACGACGCCGTCATCGCGGCGTGTGTGGACCGGCCGTTGCGCGAGGTCGATCCGCCGGTCCTTGACGTGCTGAGCCTGGGTGCGCATCAATTGCTCGGGACGCGGATCCCGACGCATGCCGCCGTGTCCGCGACCGTCGACCTCGCGAGGGTCGTGCTCGGGGACGGGCGGTCGAAATTCGTCAACGCCGTGCTGCGGAAGATCTCGCGGCAGGATCTGGACGGCTGGATCGAGCAGGTCGCGCCGCCCTACGACGAGGACGCCGAGGACCATCTCGCCGTCGTGCACTCGCATCCGCGGTGGATCGTCTCGGCGTTGTGGGACTCGCTGGGCGGCGGGCGCTCGGGCATCGAGGATCTGCTCGAAGCCGACAACGAGCGGCCCGAGGTGACCCTGGTCGCCAGGCCCGGGCGTTCCACCGCGGAGGAGATCCTCGGCGCGCTCGGCGAGGAGACCGCGCTGCCGGGGCGCTGGTCGCCGTACGCCGTGAGGTTGTCCGAAGGCGGCGAGCCGGGCGCCATCGACGCCGTACGCGAAGGGCGGGCCGGCGTCCAGGACGAGGGCAGCCAGTTGGTGGCCCTCGCTCTCGCCAACGCGCCCCTGGAGGGGCCGGACAAGGCCTGGCTCGACGGGTGCGCGGGACCCGGCGGCAAGGCGGCCATGCTCGCCGGGCTCGCCGCCGAGCGCGGGGCCGTGCTGCTCGCCTCCGAGAAGCAGCCGCACCGGGCCAAACTGGTCGCGAAGTCGCTCGCCGGGAACCCCGGGCCGTACCAGGTCATCGCCGCTGACGGGACGCGGCCGCCATGGCGTTCGGGGACCTTCGACCGCGTACTGGTGGACGTGCCCTGCACGGGGCTCGGTGCCCTGCGGCGGCGGCCCGAGGCCCGCTGGCGGCGGCGGCCCGAGGACCTGGACGGGTTCGCGCCGTTGCAGCGCGGGCTGCTGCGTACCGCGCTCGACTCCGTGCGGGTCGGCGGTGTCGTCGGGTACGCCACCTGCTCGCCGCACCTCGCCGAGACCCGGGCCGTGGTCGACGACGTACTCAAGCAGCAGGACGGCGAACTGCTCGACGCCCGGCCGCTCTTTCCGGACGTCCCGGCTCTGGGCGACGGTCCGGACGTCCAGCTGTGGCCGCACCTGCACGGCACGGACGCGATGTATCTGGCGCTGATCCGCCGGACCGGCTGACCACCGGCTGACCCGGCTGACCACCGGTCGGCCCCTGCCGACACCCATGCCGCCCGTCGTGGGCCCGGACTACTCCGCCGGGCCACCCGGTCGTGAAGCTGGCCCTGAAGTCGGTTCTGAAGCTGGAGCTGGGGCTGGGGAGTCCGCGCCGGTCGCCGGGGCCTTCGGCGGACGGTCCGTGTCTGCGCTGCCGTTGCCCGGGCCACCGTCCTCGTGGGCCAGCCGGTGCGGCCACCAGACCTTCGGCCCCACGTCCAGGAACAGCGATGTCACCAGGACCGATCGCACGACGAACGTGTCGAGCAGTACGCCCAGGGCCACCGCGAACCCGATCTCGGCGAAGGCGACCATCGGCAGTGTCCCCAGGGCGGCGAAGGTGCCCGCGAGGACCAGGCCCGCCGAGGTGATGACCGCGCCGGTGGCGGCAAGGCCGGTGACCACGCCCTTGCGCGTCCCCTGACGGGCGGTCTCCTCGCGGATGCGGGTGCTCAGGAAGATGTTGTAGTCGATGCCCAGCGCCACCAGGAAGACGAAGACGAACAGCGGGAAGTCCGTCGACTCGCCCGCGTAGTCGAACAGGTACCGGAACGCGAGCGCGCTGATGCCCAGCGCGGTGGCGAAGGACAACACCACCGTGCCGATCAGGAGCAGCGGGGCGACCAGGGCGCGGAGCAGGGCGCAGAGGATCAGCAGCACCACGACCAGCACCAGCGGGATGATCAGGACGTTGTCGTGCGTCGTCGCCCTGTCCATGTCCAGCAGAGCCGCCGTACCGCCGCCGACCTGGGCGTCGGCGTCCGGTACCGCGTGCACGGCGTCCCGTACCCGCTCCACCGTCCGCTTCGCGGCCTCACCGTCCGCGGGATCGGTCATGGTGGCCTCGACGAGGAACCTGCCCTCGAACCCGGGTTTCGTGCCGGGCGGCAGAACGAGGGATTCCGGCACGACACCGCGGGTGTCCGCGACCGCCCGGCGGACCTCCTGCGCCCGGGCGCGGTCGCCGACGACGACGAGCGGATCGCCGCTGCCCGCGGGGAAGTACCGCGCGGACACCTCCTGGCCGGTGATCGAGTCGGGTTCACCGGTGAAGGCGTCGGCGTTGCTGATGCCCTCCGCGCGCAGCTGGACGAGGCCCAGCGACAGCAGCGCGAGCGCCGCCGCCGTGACGCCCCAGACCAGCCGGGGGCGGCGGGAGAAGCGGTTGCCCATCCGCGCCCAGACACCGTGGGCGGTCGGATCGGCGGAGCCGGAGTGCGGGATCACCGGCCAGAAGATCCAGCGGCCGAAGATCACCAGCAGGGCCGGGAAGAGCGTCAGCATCGCCGTCAGCGCCACGGCGACACCGATGGCGGCGACCGGGCCGAGGCCGCGCGTCGAGTTCATCTCGGCGGCGAGCAGCACCAGCATGCTCAGGACGACGGTGGCGCCGGACGCGACCACGGCCGGGCCCGCCCGGTGCAGGGCCAGCGCCATGGCCTCGTGGCGGTCCTCGTGGCGGCGCAGCTCCTCCCGGTAGCGGGCCACCAGGAGCAGGGCATAGTCCGTCCCCGCGCCGAAGACGAGAACCGTGAGGATGCCCGCGCTCTGGCCGTTGACCGTCAGCCCCGCGTGCTCCGCGAGCAGATAGATCAGCGCCTGCGCGGTGAACAGCGCGGCGACCACGCCGAGCAGCGGGACCACCAGCAGGGTCGGGCTGCGGTAGGTGAGCAGCAGCGTCACGATGACGACGGCCATCGCCGAGATCAGCAGGGTGGAGTCGATGCCCTCGAAGGCCTCGGAGAAGTCGGCTGACGTGCCGCCCGGGCCTGTGATGTGCACGGCGAGCCCGTCGCGCCCCTTGCCGCCCTCGTCGGTGTACTCACGGATCGCGTCGACCGCGGGCGCGATGCGCTCCCAGCCCTTCTCGTCCATCGTGATCGGCACGGAGACCTGGGCCGCCCGTGGGGCCGTCCTCCGGTCGTACGCGGGGCCGAGGGTCTCCGCACCCCGCAGGCCGTGCGCGTGCAGCTCCTTGAGCTCTCGTACGTCCTCGGCGATCCGGTCCCGGTCCGCTGCCGTGAGGCCGTCCGCACGGGCGTACACGACGATCGCGGGGATCTGCTGCGGCCTGAAGTCCTCCGAGGCCTCCAGGACTTGGGTCGACTCGGCGGAACCGGGCAGCCAGGAGGCCGCGTCGTTGTCCTGGGCGTCGGTGAGCTTCTGGGCGAAGGGTGCCGTCAGCACGAGCAGCACCAGCCACAGTCCCACCACGAGCCACTTGGACCGCCGGCCGCAGACCAGTCGGCCGACACCCCGCCGTTGCTTTCCCCGCGCGTCCGACATGGCCACCCCCGTAGCCGCTCATGGAGCCGCTGAGCCGACAAGGATGGCATGGCCCGTCCCGCTGGTGCAGCCCCTCGACTCGAACGAGTTGGTACATACCGAACGGTCCGAGCCGGGACCGGGAGGCAACCGGCTCCGGACATGGCAGGCTTGTGGCATGGCCGCGCAGATCAACCCCAGCATCCTCTCCGCCGACTTCGCCCGCCTTGCCGAGGAGGCAAGGGCGGTGGAAGGGGCCGACTGGCTGCATGTCGACGTGATGGACAACCATTTCGTCCCGAACCTCACACTCGGTGTGCCGGTCGTAGAGTCTCTGGCACGTGCGACGGACACGCCGCTGGACTGCCATCTGATGATCGAGGACGCCGATCGGTGGGCTCCCCAGTACGTCGAGGCGGGTGCCGGTTCCGTCACCTTCCACGCCGAGGCGGCCGCGGCGCCCGTACGGCTCGCCCGCGAAATCCGCGCCAAGGGTGCCCGCGCCTCCATGGCGCTCAGGCCGGCAACCCCCATCGAGCCGTACGAGGACCTGCTCCCCGAACTCGACATGCTGCTGATCATGACCGTCGAGCCGGGCTTCGGGGGACAGGCGTTTCTCGACATCATGCTCCCGAAGATCCGCCGCACGCGTGAGCTGATCAGCAAGCACGGTCTCGAACTGTGGCTGCAGGTCGACGGCGGGGTCTCGGCCTCCACCATCGAGCGCTGCGCCGAGGCGGGGGCCGACGTCTTCGTCGCCGGCTCGGCCGTCTACGGGGCCGACGACCCCGCCCAGGCGGTACGTGCATTGCGCACGCAGGCGGAGGGGGCGACGGCCCAGGCAGCATGGGCATGCGACCACTGAACCAAGGGAACGTGAACGCCGCCCCTCAGGGCTGATCAAGTACGCCGGATCTGCAAGGATGAACGGCGAATCCAGAGTGTGAACAGCAGTGAGGAGATCCCCGTGTCGGGTATGTCGGCGGGCCGGGCAGCCATGCGGATGGGACCCGCCGAGCTGGTGCAGGCGGCGGCCATGGCCCGCCGCTTCTACCTTGAGGGCAAGTCCAAGATCCAGATCGCCGAGGAGTTCGGTGTCAGCCGCTTCAAGGTGGCCCGGGTCCTGGAGACCGCTCTCGAACGGGATCTCGTGAGGATCGAGATCCGTGTTCCCGCCGAGCTGGACGCGGAGCGCTCCGACGCGCTGCGCGCCCGCTACGGTCTGCGGCATGCCGTTGTCGTCGAGTCCCCGGCCGAGGCCGAGGAGTCGCCCGACCCGGAGAACCTCGGTGAGGTGGCCGCCGACCTGCTCGGTGAGCTGGTGGCCGAGGGCGATGTGCTCGGCCTCGCCTGGGGCCGCTCCACCATCCACATGGCGGCGGCGCTCGACCGGCTGCCGCCGTGCACGGTGGTGCAGCTGACGGGTGTCTACGACGCCGGGACTGCCGAGCGCGGCTCGGTCGAGGCCGTCCGCCGGGCCGCCCAGGTCTCCGGCGGCGACGCCCATCCCATCTACGCGCCGATGCTGCTGCCGGACGTGGCCACCGCATCCGCGCTGCGCAGTCAGACCGGGATCGCCCGGGCCTTCGAGTACTTCGACAAGGTCACCGTGGCCTGCGTGTCCATCGGGTCCTGGGAGGCCGGGATCTCGACGGTGCACGACATGCTCACCGAGGAGGAGCGCGCCCACTACGCGTCCCTCGGAGTCGAGGCCGAGATGTCCGCGCACCTCTTCGACGCCGAGGGCCGCCGCGTCGGGCGGGACCTGGGGGAGCGGTGCATCACCGTCGAGGCCGACCGGCTGCGGAGGATCCCCGAGGTTGTCGCGATCGCCGGCGGGGCTCGCAAGGCGGCCGCCATCGACGCGGTGCTGCGGTCGGGCCTCGTCACCAGCCTGGTGACGGACACGGCGGCCGCGGACGCCCTGATGACGGCGGGCCGGACACCGCGTCCCGCCCTCGACCGGGAGGACCCCGACGGGCCCTGATCCGCTTCCCCGTCCGGTCCCGGTCCGCGACACCGATGATCACTACAACTCGTTCAGGGCGGTGCTGAGATGACGCACGACGTGCCGGGCCCGCACGTGGTCACGCTGGACCTCGACGGCGTCGCGGACAAGGCGGGCCTCATGGAGCGCTGCGTACGCGCCCTGGAGCTGCCGGACTGGTTCGGCCGCAACTGGGACGCGCTCGCCGACAGCCTCACCGACCCGTCCGTGTGGCCCCCGGCCGCCGGCGACGCAGGGCTGCTGGTCGTCGTCACCGGCTGGCGGGCGTACGCGCGCACGCGGCCCGACGAGTGGGATATCGCCGAGGACGTCTTCGCCCAGGCGGCGGGCCGCACCCCGGCGCTCACCGTGGCGCTGGCCCTTGGAGGTTCCCACCAGTAGCCGGCGGGCCGGCCTGGATGATCGGCCGAGGGCGTGCATACCCCCCGACATGGGACGATGCAGTACGTGCTCTTCCCTCGGGCTGTCCTGTTCGGGGGCCACCTCTGATCGACTGGGATGTGCAGCACGTGCGTTTCCTCAACGACATCCAGCCCGCGTACGACCTGACGTACGACGACGTCTTCATGGTGCCGAGCCGTTCCGCGGTCGGCTCGCGGCAGGGCGTCGACCTGGCTTCGCCGGACGGCACCGGCACCACGATTCCGCTGGTGGTCGCCAATATGACCGCGATCGCGGGCCGCCGGATGGCCGAGACCATGGCCCGCCGCGGCGGGCTCGTCGTCATCCCGCAGGACATCCCGATCGAGGTCGTCACCGAGGTCGTCTCCTGGGTCAAGAGCCGCCATCTCGTGCTGGACACCCCGATCGTCCTCGCCCCGCACCAGACCGTCGCCGACGCGCTGTCCCTGCTCCCCAAGCGCGCGCACAACGCCGGTGTCGTGGTGGACGGCGAGAGCAGGCCGGTCGGTGTGGTCACCGACGCCGACCTGAGCGGAGTCGACCGCTTCACGCAGCTGTCCGAGGTCATGTCCCGTGACCTGTTGCTGCTCGACGCCGGGATCGAGCCGGGCGAGGCGTTCACCAGGCTCGACCACGCCAACCGCAGGTACGCCCCGGCCGTCGACAAGGACGGCAGGCTCGCCGGCATCCTCACCCGCAAGGGCGCCCTGCGCGCCACGCTCTACACCCCCGCCACCGACGCGGACGGCCATCTGCGCATCGCGGCCGCCGTCGGTATCAACGGCGATGTCGCGGGCAAGGCCAAGCAGCTGCTCGCGGCGGGCGTCGACACGCTCGTCGTGGACACCGCCCACGGCCACCAGGAATCGATGATCTCCGCGGTCCGGGCCGTCCGCGGCCTCGATCCCCAGGTGCCGATCGTCGCGGGCAACATCGTCGCCGCCGAGGGCGTACGCGACCTGATCGAGGCCGGCGCCGACATCATCAAGGTCGGTGTCGGACCGGGCGCCATGTGCACCACGCGCATGATGACCGGCGTGGGCCGCCCGCAGTTCTCGGCCGTCCTGGAGTGCGCGGCCGAGGCGAAGAAGCACGGCAAGCACGTGTGGGCCGACGGTGGTGTGCGGCACCCGCGCGATGTCGCCATGGCGCTGGCCGCGGGCGCGTCGAACGTCATGGTCGGCTCGTGGTTCGCCGGTACCTACGAGTCCCCGGGCGACCTCCAGCAGGATGCCCAGGGACGTCTCTACAAGGAGTCGTTCGGCATGGCGTCCGCGCGTGCGGTGCGCAACCGCACGACGGAGGAGTCGGCGTACGACCGGGCCCGCAAGGCGCTGTTCGAGGAGGGGATCTCGACCTCCCGGATGTTCCTCGACCCGTCCCGGCCGGGCGTCGAGGACCTGATCGACTCGATCATCGCGGGTGTGCGCTCCTCGTGCACCTACGCCGGCGCCAACTCCCTGGAGGAGTTCGCCGAGCGGGCCGTCGTCGGAATCCAGAGCGCCGCGGGCTACGCGGAGGGCAAGCCGCTGCACGCCAGCTGGAGCTGAACGCCGCGCCCGCGCTGCGGAGCCGCAGAGCTCCGCAGCCCCGCGCAATGAACGTCCGCCCCGCGCCGAGGAACGCAACGATCCTGCGGAGACGCGCAAGGGTGCTGCATTACGGCCGGAAAGTCCGGCCTCATAGAGTCGTGCGCTGAACGTAGTGTGGCGGGGACCCCGTGCACGGTGGTCCCTCACACCGGGCTGTCGTGGGGCCGCGCCGCCTTGACCGGCAGCGATGAAGGAGCCAGCCGCGTGCACGACCACGGCGCACCCCTGCAGTCCCGCAGTCACCCCACTCCCAGCCCCGCCTCCGTTCCCACGCCCCCGGGCTCGGGGTCGGGCTCGGGTCTGATGCGCCGCAAGCCCGTGGAGAGCCTGGTCGCCGAGAGCGGGCAGGGGGAGGGCGGCAGCCTTCGGCGCTCCCTCGGCCTGTGGCAGCTGACGATGATCAGCATCGGTGCCACGCTCGGTACCGGCATCTTCGTGGTGCTCGGCGAGGCCGTCCCGAAGGCGGGCCCGGCCGTCACCGTCTCCTTCGTGATCGCCGGACTCACCGCGCTCTTCTCGGCCCTCTCGTACGCCGAGCTCGCGGGCACCATCCCGGTCTCCGGATCCTCGTACTCGTACACGTACGCGACCATGGGCGAGCTGATCGCCTGGATCTGCGGCTGGTGTCTCGTCCTGGAGTACGGCGTCTCCGTCGCGGCCGTGGCCGTCGGCTGGGGCGAGTACCTGAACGAGCTGCTCGACGGCACGATCGGCGTCACCATCCCGGACGCGCTCTCCGCGCCGCCCGGCGACGGCGGGATCTTCAACCTGCCCGCGCTGATCGTCGTCCTGCTCGCCATGGCGTTCCTGCTCGGCGGCGCCCGCGAGTCCGCGCGCGCCAACACCGTCATGGTCGTCGTCAAGATCGCCGCGCTGCTGCTGTTCTGCGTGATCGGTCTGCAGGGCTTCCGTTCCGGGAACTACGAGAACTTCATGCCGGTCGGCATGGCCGGCGTCAGCGCCGCCGGAGCCACCCTCTTCTTCTCGTACATCGGGTTCGACGCGGCCTCCACCGCGGGCGAGGAGGCCAAGAACGCCCAGCGCGACCTGCCCCGCGCCATCATGCTCTCCCTGATCATCGTGACCGCGCTGTACGTGCTCGTCGCTGCCGTCGCCGTCGGTGCCAGGCCCTGGCAGCGGTTCACCGGCTCGGAGGCCGCGCTCGCCGGGATCATGAAGGACGTCACCGGTCACGCCTTCTGGGGCACGCTGCTGGCGGCCGGAGCGGTCGTCGCCATCGCGAGTGTCGTGCTGACCGTGCTCTACGGGCAGACCCGCATCCTCTTCGCGATGTCCCGAGACGGACTCGTGCCCAAGGTCTTCTCGCGCGTCCACCCGAGGAGCGGGACCCCGCGCGTCAACACGGTCATCGTGTCCCTGTTCTGCGGTGTCCTCGCCGCCGCGATCCCGCTCGGGCAGCTCGCCGACGCGACCAGCATCGGCACGCTCTTCGCCTTCGCGCTGGTCAACGTGGCCGTGGTGGTGCTGCGGCGTACCCGGCCCGAGATGCCCCGTACGTTCCGGGTGCCGCTGTCGCCGGTGATGCCCGCGGTGGGCTTCGGCCTCTGTGTGTGGATGATGGGCAGCCTCGACACCGTGACCTGGGTGGTCTTCGGGGTCTGGATGGCTGTCGGGCTCGTGTTCTACTTCAGTTACGGCTACCGGCGCTCACGTCTGGTGCTGTGACCGGGCCGGTCGGCTGAGCGGGGGCCCAGCCGTCGGCAGCCCGTCCCAGCCGTCAGCCGTTCCCCGACGCCGTTCCCGGCGGGCCCCAGCGGGTCCCCCGGTTTCCGAAGAGAAGTGATCCGCCCGCAGTGCTGAACGATCTCGACGAACGCATCGTGCACGCCCTCGCCGAGGATGCCCGGCGCTCCTACGCCGACATCGGTCAGGAGGTCGGGCTGTCCGCGCCCGCCGTGAAACGGCGGGTGGACCGGCTGCGGTCCACCGGGGCCATCACCGGGTTCACCGTTCGCGTGGACCCGGCGGCGCTCGGGTGGGAGACCGAAGGGTTCGTCGAGATCTACTGCCGCCGCAACACCTCGCCCGAGACCATTCAGCGAGGGCTTGAGCGGTATCAGGAGATCGTGGCCGCATCCACCGTCACCGGGGAGGCCGATGCGGTCGTGCAGGTCTTCGCCTCCGACATGCGGCATTTCGAGCGGGTGCTGGAGCGGATCGCCGGGGAGCCGTTCGTCGAACGGACGAAGTCCGTGCTGGTGCTTTCGCCGTTGTTGCGGAGGTTCTCCTCAGGGGCGCCCACGTAGCGCTCTGCGGGGACGGGCGCCCCTTGTGGGGCTCTGGGGGAGTCGGATATTTCGCTGGGCAGGCCGGTTGGCCCGGACTAGCATCGGTGTCATGACCTGGCGACATTGATTCACCAGCCGTGCCTTCCGAAGGTCCCGAGGACCGCCTCGGACGCCGTACCTCCGGCGTCCGAACTCTCTCCGCGGTCCCTTCGGGAAGGCCTCATGACACTCTCACCTGCGCGTGTGCCCGACGCCGGTGCCGGTTCCGGCTCCGCCGTCCGGCAGCTGACGGCCACGCTGTACGGCTACGCGTTCCTCGACGACTTCGTCCTGCTCTATCCGGTGTACGCGCTGCTGTTCGCCGACTCCGGGCTCACGGTCTGGCAGATCTCCTCGCTGTTCGCCCTCTGGTCGATCACCGGTGTGTTCCTGGAGGTCCCCTCCGGCGCCTGGGCCGACTCGGTGTCCCGCCGGACGCTGCTGTGGCTGGCCCCGCTGCTCACCGCCACGGGCTTCGCCCTGTGGGTGACCGTCCCGTCGTACGGCGCCTTCGCGCTCGGCTTCGTCCTGTGGGGCGCCGGGGGAGCGCTCAGCTCGGGTGCGCGGGAGGCACTCGTCTATGACGAACTGGACCGGCTCGGCGCCGCCGACCGGTACGCGCGCGTCATGGGCCGGGCACGAGCGGTGGGCCTGCTGGCCGTGATGGCCGCGATGGCGCTCGCCGGCCCGGTGTTCGCACTGGGCGGCTACCCGGCCGTGGGCACGGCCAGTGTGCTGGCCTGCCTGCTGGGCGCGGCGACGGCGACCCGTTTCCAGGAGCACCGGGTACCGAAGGCGGCCGACGACGACGGCGAGAGCAAGAGCGATGGCAAGAGCAGTGGCTGTGGCGGCAGTGGCGGTGGCGGTGGCGGCTGGACGGTGTCCCTGCGGGGCGGACTGGCCGAATGCCGGGAGAACCGGTCCGTGCGCCGCGCCCTGCTGCTCGTACCGGCCGTCGCCGCGGTGTGGGGCGCTCTCGACGAGTACACGCCGCTGCTGATCCGTGACACCGGGGTGGCCGACCGTACGGTGCCCTACCTGCTCCTGCTGGTCTGGGCGATCGTCACGGCCGGCAGTTTGCTGGCCGGGGCCGCCGAACGCCTGGGCACGACCGGGCTCGCGGTGCTGCTCGCGGGCGGCGGGCTCGCCCTGGCCGTGGGCGCGGCCACCCGGACCCCGGCCGGTCTCGTTCTCGTGGGCGTCGCCTTCGGCTGCTTCCAGCTGGCGGAGGTGCTCGCCGACGTCCGGCTCCAGCACCGTATCGACGAGACCCGCAGGGCCACCCTGACCTCCTTCGCGAGCCTGGGCACGGAGGTGGTCACGGTCGCCGTGTTCGGCGTGTACGCGCTGATCGGTACGACCGCCGCGCACAGCACCGTCTTCGCCGTGCTCGCGGTGCCCTACCTGGTGACGGGGCTGGTGCTGGCGGCCAGGAAGCGGGGTGCCGAGGCACGGCCGTGAAGCCCCCGGTGCCCTTCCTGACCTGACGACCCGGACGCGCAGCCATGCAGCGACCCGGGGCGCGCAACGAATCGCCGCCCGGCCCCTCATGCACGCAACGATCAGCTCACCGACGCGCAACGGCTGCTCCTTGTCCCCCGGAACCCGCCGCCCGTACCGTCGATCTGGCTGCCCGTCCGGCCCTCCAGACCCTTCGCCCCCGGTGAGGAACACGCATGCGCACCGCCCTGCTCCAGAGCTCCGGCCGCCCCGGATCCGTCGTCGAGAACCTCAAGGTCCTCGACGGGGCCGCGCGCCGTGCCGCCGCCGCGGGCGCCGGGCTGCTGATCGCCCCGGAGCTGTTCCTCACCGGCTACGCGATCGGCGCCGATGTGCACCGGCTGGCCGAGCCCGCCGACGGCGACTCCGCGGACGAGGTCGCCGAGATCGCTGGCCGGCACGGCGTGGCTATCGTCTACGGCTACCCGGAGCGCTCCTCGGACCTGGTCTTCAACTCGGCCCAGCTGATCTCCTGCGACGGCACGCGCCTCGCGAACTACCGCAAGACCCATCTCTTCGGCTGCTTCGAGCAGGAGTGGTTCACCCCCGGCGACGAGCCGGTGGTCCAGGCCGAGCTGGACGGGCTCCGGGTCGGCCTCATGATCTGTTACGACGTGGAGTTCCCGGAGAACGTCCGCGCGCACGCCGTCGCCGGCACCGACCTCCTCGTGGTGCCCACGGCCCAGATGCACCCGTTCCAGTTCGTCGCCGAGTCCGTCGTGCCGGTGCGCGCCTTCGAGAACCAGATGTACGTCGCGTACGTCAACCGGGTCGGCGCGGAAGGGGAGTTCGAGTTCGTCGGGCTCTCCACCCTGGCGGGCCCCGACGGCGGCGCCCGGGCCCGCGCGGGCCGCACGGAGGAACTCGTCCTCGGCGAGGTGGACCCCGTTTTCCTCGCCGCCTCGCGCGAGGCCAACCCGTATCTGAAGGACCGTCGCCCCGGCCTCTACGGGGCCCTGGTCTGACACCCCCACACAACCAGCCCCACCAGCCGCACCAAAAGCTTTCGTGCAAGGAGTCCGTACCCCATGACGTCCACGGTGCCCCCCGCCGTCCCGCACACCGGCGCACAGCCGCCGATCACCATGTTCGGCCCGGACTTTCCGTACGCGTACGACGACTTCCTCGGGCATCCCGCGGGCCTGGGCCAGCTGCCGGCGACCGAACTCGGCACCGAGGTGGCGGTCATCGGCGGCGGCCTCTCCGGCATCGTGGCCGCGTACGAGCTGATGAAGATGGGTCTCAAGCCCGTCGTGTACGAGGCCGACGAGATCGGCGGCCGGCTGCGGACGGTGGGTTTCGAAGGCTGCGACCCCTCCCTCACGGCCGAGTTGGGCGCGATGCGTTTCCCGCCGTCCTCCACGGCGCTCCAGCACTACATCGACCTGGTGGGGCTGCGGACCGAGCCGTTCCCCAACCCCCTGTCCCAGGCCACGCCCTCGACCGTCGTCGACCTCAAGGGCCAGTCGCACTACGCCGAGACGCTCGCCGACCTGCCGCAGGTCTACCGTGACGTGGCGACCGCCTGGAACGCCTGCCTGGAGGAGGGCGCCGACTTCTCCGACATGAACGAGGCGATGCGCGAGCGCGACGTCCCCCGCATCCGCGAGATCTGGGCGAAGCTCGTGGAGAAGCTCGACGACCAGACCTTCTACGGATTCCTCTGCGACTCCGAGGCGTTCAAGTCCTTCCGCCACCGCGAGATCTTCGGTCAGGTCGGCTTCGGCACGGGCGGCTGGGACACCGACTTCCCGAACTCCATCCTGGAGATCCTGCGCGTCGTCTACACCGAGGCCGACGACCACCACCGCGGCATCGTCGGCGGCAGCCAGCAGCTCCCGCTGCGCCTGTGGGAGCGCGAGCCGGAGAAGATCGTGCACTGGGCGTACGGGACCTCGCTGGCCACGCTGCACGACGGGGAGCCCCGGCCCGCCGTGACCCGCCTGAACCGCACCGCGGGCAACCGGATCACCGTCACCGACGCCTCCGGCGACATCCGTACGTATCAGGCGGCGATCTTCACCGCCCAGTCCTGGATGCTGCTCTCCAAGGTCGCCTGTGACGACGCGCTGTTCCCGATCGACCACTGGACCGCGATCGAGCGCACCCACTACATGGAGAGCTCCAAGCTCTTCGTGCCGGTCGACCGGCCGTTCTGGCTCGACAAGGCCGTCGACGACAGGGGGAATCAGACCGGCCGGGACGTCATGTCGATGACGCTCACCGACCGTATGACGCGCGGCACCTACCTCCTCGACGACGGTCCGGACCGGCCCGCCGTGATCTGCCTCTCCTACACCTGGTGCGACGACAGCCTCAAGTGGCTGCCGCTGTCGGCGAACGAGCGGATGGAGGTCATGCTGAAGTCGCTCGGCGAGATCTATCCGAAGGTCGACATCAGGAAGCACATCATCGGCAACCCGGTCACCGTGTCCTGGGAGAACGAGCCCTACTTCATGGGCGCGTTCAAGGCCAACCTGCCCGGCCACTACCGCTACCAGCGGCGCCTGTTCACGCACTTCATGCAGGACCGGCTGCCCGAGGACAAGCGGGGCATCTTCCTCGCGGGCGACGACATCTCCTGGACGGCCGGCTGGGCCGAGGGCGCCGTACAGACCGCGCTCAACGCCGTGTGGGGCGTCATGCACCACTTCGGCGGCGCGACCGACCCGGCCAACCCCGGCCCCGGCGACGTCTACGACGAGATAGCTCCGGTGGAACTCCCCGAGGACTGAGGCGGTGCCCTTCGGGGGCGCGCCTCGGCGGTTTCCAGGGGCGCGGGGAACTGTGCGACCAGCCCCCACCGGCCCGCAGGTAAGTCACTGCCCGGGCAGCGCAAGATCCGGCCCAACTCCCAGCGGGGTAAGCAGACAACGGCCCACCAGCCCGACCCCCGTGTCGAGCCGCTCGACGAACTCCTCGGCCAGGTCGGGGAGTTCGCGCAGGGCCCACACGGCTCGCGCGGCGGACCACGCCGCGTCCCGCGCCCGCTCCAAACTCCAGGCGCCCAGCAGATGGGTCAGCGGATCGGCGATCTGGAGGAGGTCGGGCCCCGGCATCAGATCCTCACGGATCCGCTCCTCCAGCGAGACGAGGACATCACCCACCCGGTCGAACTCGTCCTCCAGCTCGCCCGGTTCGCAGCCGAGCGTACGACAGGCGTCCACCACCGCGAGCGCCAGATCGTGCCCGATATGCGCATTGATACCGGCGAGGGCGAACTGCAGCGGACGTACTCCGGGATGACCTCGCAGCTGGAACAGCGGCCGCCAGCACGCGGGGGGACGGCGCTCCTCCGCGACCGCCTCGACGGCCCCGAGGTAGCGCTCCGCGAACCGCACGTCCAGGGCGATCGCGGCCCGCGCGTCGGGGAAGCGCCCCGCGTCCAGGTGTCTGCCGACCTCCTCGGTGACGGCGAGGTAGACACGGTTGAAGACCGCGACCCCGTCACGCTCCGGCCAGCCCGCACCGAGCGCACGCATCCGGTGCAGCACCGCGTCGAGGCTGTCAACGTGTGCCGCGTCTTCTCCGAAGCATTCCAACCGCACCATGACGGCAGGGTCCCAGGCCTAGGGTGTGTGCCGGGCCGCCGGGCCGAGCGCTTCCCCAGAACGGGGTATTACGCGGGGCCCGGAGGAGGGGGAGCACCACGTGTCAGTCCGACGTGCCGAGCGTCTGGCCGCGAGGAGGGCGGAGCGCCGACGGGCCGCCCGGCGTGGTGCCATGGTGGCGGTGGCCTCCGCCGTCGTCGTGGTCGGCACCGTGACGGGGATGATGTCCGCGCTGGACGACGGCCGGGGCGACGACGAGGCGCGCCCCGACGCGACCAGTTCGCCGCTCCTGCAGCCGCTGCCCGCCGTGCCCACCCCCTCGCCCTCGACGACCTCCGGCTCCCCGTCGCCCTCGCCGTCCGCCTCCAGGGCGGGGCCGAGCCCGAAGCACTCGAAGTCCGCGTCGGCGAAACCGCGTACCGAGCCCGCGTCCGTGCGGCTGTACCGCCATTCCGACTCCCAGGTCCTGGACTGGGTCCGGGCCAACCCCGACGATCCGCGCCGCTCGGTCATCGAGTCCCGGATAGCCGACCGGCCCGCCGCGGTCTGGTTCGCGGACTACACGCCGTCGAACATCACCGCCCGCGTCAGGGCGGTCACGTCGGCCGGTGCGGCGAAGGGCAGCGTGCCGGTCCTCGTGCCGTACGCCATACCGAACCGTGACTGCGGCGGGGCCTCGCAGGGCGGTGCGCCCGACCTCGGCGCGTACGACCGATGGATCGAGAAGTTCGCGGCGGGCCTCGGTTCGGGTGACGTCGTCGTGATCCTGGAGCCCGACGCGACAGCCCAGTCCGAATGTCTCTCCGAGAGTCAGCGGACGGCGCGTTTCGCCTCGTTGGCCCGGGCGGGCCGGGTCCTCAAGGCGGCGCACCCGAAGGCACGGGTCTACTTCGACGCGGGCCACTCGGACTGGCACTCACCGGGGAAACAGGCCGGACTGCTGCGCCGGGCCGGGGCCGCGTCCGCCGCGTCGTCGGACGGGATCTTCAGCAACGTCTCCAACTTCAACCGCACCGGCGACGAGGTGGCGTACGTCCGCCGGACCCTCGACGCGCTCGGTGGTCCCGCGAGTCTGGGCGCCGTGATCGACACCAGCCGCAACGGCAACGGCGCCCCGGACGACGGCGAGTGGTGCGACCCCGGGGGCCGCAAGCTGGGGCAGGCGCCGACCCTGAAGACCGGAGAGGCCCGGATCGACGCCTATCTGTGGGTGAAGCTGCCGGGCGAGTCCGACGGCTGCAAGGGCGCACCGGGGACGTTCACGCCCGACTACGCCTACGACTTGGCACGCTGACCGTTCGTCGAGCCGTAGCCGGAGCCGGCTTCGGAGTCCTCGGTGGGTGCACCGGAAGCCGGAACCTTCGCGTCCGCCGTGCCTGCCTCGGTGCCCGACGTACCGGCCTTCGTGTCCGGGGTGCCGACCGCTGCGCCCGCCGTGCGGCCGCTGGACCGCAGGACGCCCGCGAACGCGGTGATCCCGAAAGCCAGCGCGGTCACCAGGACGAAGGAGGTCACCAGGCTCGTCGCACCCGCGACGGTACCGATCGCGGACGGGGCGATCAGGCCGGAGGTGTACGTGATGGTGGCGACGCCCGCGATGGCCTGGGCCGGATTCGGCCCACTGCGGCCGGCCGCGGCGAAGCAGAGCGGTACGACCACGGCGATGCCGAGGCCCAGCAGCGCGAAGCCGGTCATGGCCAGGGCGGCGTTCTTCGCCAGCACGACGAGCAGTGCGCCGGCGGTGGCGAGAAGGCCGCTGACCTGCACCGTGCGCACCGGTCCGAACCTGTCCACCACCGCGTCGCCGGCGAACCGCGCGAGCGCCATGGTCAGGGTGAAGCCGGTCGTGCACGCGGCCGCGAGGCCGGCGGAACTTCCGATGACGTCCCGCAGATAGACCGCGGACCAGTCCAGGCTCGCCCCCTCCGCGAACACCGCGCAGAAGCCGATCGCGCCGATGAGCAGCGCCGACTTCGGCGGCAGCGCGAAACGCGGGGGCGGTTCCGTGTCGTCGGTGGCGCGCAGGTCCAGTACGCCCTGGCAGGCGACGATGCCGAGCACGGTGAGCGCCACGCCGGCGAGCGCGTGGTGCACACGGGCGTCCGTGCCCAGATGTGCGGCGAGCGTACCGGCGGCCGAGCCGACCAGGGCGCCCGCGCTCCACATGCCGTGCAGCCCTGACATGATCGACTTGTCCAGCCGGTTCTCGACCTCCACGCCCAGGGCGTTCATCGCCACGTCGGCCATGCCCGCCGTCGCCCCGTACACGAAAAGGGCCAGGCACAGGGTGAGCAGGTTCGGCGCGAGCGCCGGGAGGGCGAGAGCGAGCGTCCACAACGAGATGAGTCCGCGCAGAGCCGTGCGGGCGCCGAAGCGGTGACTGATGCTGCCCGCGATGGGCATGGACACGGAGGCGCCGATCGCGGGAAAGGCGAGCGCCAGGCCGAGCTGCCCCGCGCTCACCGACGCGTGGTCCTGGATCCATGGCACGCGTGTCGCGAACGAGCCGGTGACGGCCCCGTGCACGGCGAACACCGCCGCCACGGCGTACCGGGAGCGCTTCACCTCGCGCCGGTCGTAGACCACTGCACTCATTCTTCCGGCCCCTGCCTGTCGTCCTCTGTCATTCCCTGTTGCCCTCTGGCGTTTTCTGTTGTCCTCCCGCTCTGCCGCCGTAAACTATCAGGCAGCTTGCCTGATAGATAGACGGTTTTTGAGCCCGCCGCCGACGGTGGCCCTGATCTGGAAGGATCCCGGCATGCCCGCATCACCGAGCACCGCCCGGGCCATCAACGACCGGCTCGCCCTGCGTCTGCTGCAGCAGGAAGGGCCCTTGACGGCTGGGGAGTTGAAGCAGCTCACCGGCCTGTCCCGGCCCTCCGTCGCCGACCTGGTGGAACGCCTCGCCGCGGCCGGGCTGATCGGCGTGACGGGGGAGTCGGGTGAGCAGCGACGCGGTCCGAACGCCCGTCTGTACGGCATCGTCGCCGACCGGGCGCATCTGGCGGCCCTCGACCTGCGCACCGAGGGTGTGGCCGTGGTCGTCGCGGATCTGTTGGGCACGGTGCTGGCCGAAGCGTCGGTTCCGATCGCGGACGAGACGGACACCGGGCTCGCCGTCGAGCAGGCGGTCGCGCTGGTCGAACGTACGGCCAAGGAGGCGGGTGTCGAGCGGCTGCACACCGTCGGTGTCGGGGCCCCCGGCCTGATCGACCCCGCCACCGGTGAACTTCGCAACTCCTCCGGCCTGCCCGAATGGCACCGCCGTCTCGCCGCGGCCCTCCAGGAGCGGCTGCCGGCCCGCGTCGTCGTCGAGAACGAGACCAACCTCGCGGCCCTGGCCGAGCAGCGCGAGGGGGCCGCCCGCGACCGCGACACCTTCGCCCTGCTCTGGTTCGGCCACGGGATCGGCGCCGCCGTGGTCCTCGACGGCGTCCTGCGCCGGGGTGCCTCCGGCGGCACCGGGGAGATCGGCTTCCTGCCGGTGCCGGGCACGGGCGGCCTGCCGTCCGCGACGGACTGCGAGGGCGGCTTCCACTCGCTCGCGGGCGCCGCCGCGATCACCGAACTGGCGCACCGGCACGGCGTCGTGGCGCCCGCCCTGTCCCATGAACCGCATGCGGCGGCGCTGGTACGCGAGGCGGTGTCGCGCACCACCGGCGCGACCACCGGCTCCGCCTCGGCCTCCGGATTCCTCGACGTGCTCGCGGATCGCGTCGCCCTCGGTGCCGCGTCCGTGATCGCCGTGCTGGACCCGGGATGCGTGGTTCTCGCCGGTGAGGTCGGCCGGGCGGGCGGCGAAGTGCTGGCGGCCCGGGTGCGGGACCGGCTCGGCCGGATGACACCACTGCCCACCGAGGTGCGGGCCGGCGCTCTGGGCGGCGGCGCGGTCCTGCGTGGCGCGCTGCTGACGGCGCGCGACGGGGCCCAGGACGAGCTGTTCGCGCCTCCGGAGAGATGAGGCGGGGTCGCCGGTCGCCTCCCGAGGCGTGGCCAGGGGCGCCCCGAAGCCCGGGCCCTTGCGCGTGTCCCCGAGTTCGTACCCGGATGCGGAGACCGGGATGCGGAGACCCGGCGGCGGGGCAAGGGCCTCCGTCACCGCCGCCGGGTCGATCTGGGGTGGGCCGGCGATCGCGGGCCCGGAGAGGCGCCGGTGAACGCAGACCCTAGAGAGGACTAGACCAAAGCGTCAATAGGTTTGGACCATTACCGGACACCTTGCTCCTGGGAAAATTGACGCGTCACGAGTGTCCCGTGAAGTCCATCGGTACACTTTGTGAGCCACCCCACAACATTCACTCGTATGGGTGTCGATCAGGCGTGGCACACTGAGTCTGTACCAGAAGCAGCGCACTCCGGGGTCGGTGAAAGTCCGAACCGGCGGTTACAGTCCGCGACCCGGTCGCTTCCAGCGGCCGGTTGACCAGGTGAAATTCCTGGACCGACGGTTAAAGTCCGGATGGGAGGCAGTGCGCGGCGGGCGGGCATTCGTGCGCGCCGCCGTCTGTTTCGGCGTGTCCTACGGGCACGTCCTACGCGGCGTCGCCCTCGGTGCCCCCGCTCGTTTCACATCTGTCGTCATCGACAGGCCCCGGAGTCCGTGCCCGAAGAGGCAGGAGGACCCGGGAAGTGTTCACCGGAATCGTTGAAGAGCTGGGTGAGGTCACCGCCGTCGAGAACCTCGGCGACGCCTCCCGTTTCCGGCTCCGTGGCCCCGTGGTCACCGAAGGTGCACGTCACGGAGACTCCATCGCTGTCAACGGCGTCTGTCTGACGGTCGTCGACCACGAAGGCGGCGAGTTCACCGCCGACGTGATGGCGGAGACCCTGAACCGCTCCAGCCTCGGCGTCCTCGCCGTCGGCTCCCGCGTCAACCTCGAACGGCCCATGGCCGTCGGCGAGCGCCTCGGCGGACACATCGTGCAGGGCCACGTGGACGGCACGGGCGAGGTCATCGAGCGCAAGCCGTCCGAGAACTGGGAGATCGTGAAGATCTCGCTGCCCGCGGACCTCTCGCGCTACGTGGTCGAGAAGGGCTCCATCACCGTCGACGGCATCAGCCTCACCGTCGTCGACGCCGGCCCCGACTTCTTCACCGTCAGCCTCATCCCGACCACCCTCGACCTGACCACCCTCGGCCGCAAGCAGCCCGGTGACCCGGTCAACCTCGAGGTCGACGTGATCGCCAAATACGTCGAGCGGCTGCTCGGCCCGCAGGGGCAGGCAGGGGGGCGGACCGGGCTGCCCGGCACCGCCACCGGTACGCAAGGAGCGACACGGTGAACTGGCTCAATTCCGAGGCGTTCACGCTCTTCGATCAGCACATCAAGTGGGCCGACATGATCGGCAACGTGATCGGGCTGATCGGCCTCGCCCTCGGCTGGCGCCGCTCCATCTGGACCTGGCCCGTCCAGTTCCTGTCCGGCGCCATCCTCCTCGCCGCCTTCGCCACCGCCCACCTCTCGGGCAGCGCGGGCAAGCAGCTGGTGGTCATGGCCGTCGCGCTGTGGGGCTATCAGCAGTGGAACCGCCGCAAGGGTGGCTCGGCCATGGGCACGGACGGCTCCATCGCCGTCCGGTTCGCCACCTGGCGCGAGCGTGGATACCTGCTCGGCGCCGCGGCCGTGGGCACCCTCGCGGTGGGGAGCCTCTTCACGGCGTACCCGTCGCTCTCCTGGGACCCCTGGCCCGACGCGTACATCTTCGTCGGCACGGTCGTCGCGATGTACGCCCAGGCGCGCGGCATGGTCGAGTTCTGGTTCGCCTGGCTGCTCGTCGACCTGGTGGGCGTGCCGCTCAACTTCGCCAACGGCTTCGCGTTCTCCGGATTCGTCTACATCATCTACGGCGCGCTCGTCCTGTGGGGCATGCGCGACTGGTGGCTGCGCTCCCGCAAGGCCGGGCAGCCCGTCCTGGAAGGAGCCCCGGCATGACAAGCGCACCGGTCTGGTACAGCACCGGACACGATCAGGACACTTCGGACTTCGCTCTCGACCCGGTCGAAAGGGCCGTCGCGGACATCGCCGCGGGCCGCCCCGTCGTGGTCGTCGACGACGAGGACCGGGAGAACGAGGGCGACCTCGTCATCGCCGCCGAGAAGGCGACCCCCGAGATCATCGCCTTCATGATGAGCGAGTGCCGCGGTCTGATCTGCGCGCCCATGGAGGGCGACGAGCTCGACCGCCTCCAGCTCCCGCAGATGGTCGAGAACAACACCGAGTCGATGCGCACGGCCTTCACGGTCTCCGTCGACGCGGGCCCCGCCTACGGCGTGACCACCGGCATCTCGGCCACCGACCGCGCCACCACGCTCCGGCTGCTGGCCGGCGGCGAGGCCGAGGCGACCGACTTCGTACGCCCCGGCCACATCTTCCCGCTGCGCGCCAAGCCCGGCGGTGTACTCGTCCGCAACGGCCACACCGAGGCCGCCGTCGACCTCGCCCGGCTCGCGGGCCTGCGGCCGGCCGGCGCCATCGTCGAGATCGCCGGTGAGGACGGGCGGATGCTGCGCCTGCCCGAGCTGATCCCGTTCGCTCGCAAGCACGGACTGACGATCATCTCCATCGAGGACCTGATCGCCTACCGCCGTACCGCCGAGCCCACGGTCCGCCGTGAGGCCAAGACCCAGCTCCCCACCGCCTTCGGCGAGTTCACGGCCTACGGCTACCGGTCCACCGTCGACGGCGTCGAGCACGTCGCGCTGGTCCACGGCGAGATCGGCGACGGGGACGACGTCGTCGTGCGCGTCCACTCCGAATGCCTCACCGGCGACGTCTTCCACTCCCTGCGCTGCGACTGCGGCCCCCAGCTCGAAGCCTCCCTGGAGCGCATCCAGAGCGAGGGCCGCGGCGTCGTCGTCTACCTCCGCGGCCATGAAGGGCGCGGCATCGGGCTCCTGTCCAAGCTGCGCGCGTACGAGCTCCAGGAGCGCGGCCGCGACACCCTCGACGCCAACCTGGAACTCGGCCTGCCCGCCGACGCCCGCGACTACGCGGCCGGCGCGCAGATCCTTGAGGACCTCGGTGTCCGCAGCCTGCGGCTGATGACCAACAACCCCGACAAGACCGACGCGCTCGTCCGCCACGGCCTCAAGGTCACGAGCCGCGAGCCGATGCCCGTACAGGCGGGCGAGCACAACCTCCGGTACCTGCGCACCAAGCGGGACCGGATGGGGCACGATCTGCCCTGGCTGGACACGACCACCGTGTCCGCCTGCGGCAACCAGTAACAGCACAGCACAGCACGAACGGCACAGCACGAGGAGACACACACGTGAGCGGCAAGGGCGCACCCGAACTGTCCGTACGCAACTGCGGTGACCTGCGGGTCGCCGTCATCGCGGCACAGTGGCACGAGAAGGTCATGGACGGACTCGTCGACGGCGCGCTGCGCGCCCTCGGCGAGCTGGGAATCGACGAGCCGACCCTCCTGCGGGTCCCCGGCAGCTTCGAGCTGCCGGTCGTCGCGAAGGTTCTCGCGGGCCGCGGTTACGACGCGATCGTCGCGCTCGGCGTCGTCATCCGCGGCGGCACCCCGCACTTCGAGTACGTGTGCCAGGGCGTCACCCAGGGCCTCACCCAGGTCTCCATCGACACCGGTGTCCCCATCGGTTTCGGCGTGCTGACCTGTGACACCGAGGAACAGGCCCTGGACCGCGCGGGCATCGAGGGCTCGAACGAGGACAAGGGGCACGAGGCGGTGACGGCGGCCGTGGCGACCGCGGCCACCCTCCGATCGGTATCCGAACCCTGGCGCTGACGTAGGCCCGCGAGCGCGTAGGGTGAACACCACCATGTCCAAGAAGACTTTCGAGGAGCTCTTCACCGAGCTCCAGCACAAGGCAGCCACCGGCGACCCCGCCACTTCCCGCACCGCTGAGCTGGTCGGCAAGGGGGTCCATGCCATCGGCAAGAAGGTCGTCGAAGAGGCCGCCGAGGTCTGGATGGCCGCAGAGCACGAGGGCAAGGAAGCAGCCGCCGAGGAGATCTCGCAGCTGCTCTACCACGTCCAGGTGATGATGGTCGCTCGCGGCATCACCCTGGACGACGTGTACGCCCACCTCTGAGCCCTCGCACCCGACACCCGCACGCCCCCGCTCCCGCACGAACACGCACGAACGAAGGAAGCCGACCTCATGCTGCGCATCGCCGTCCCCAACAAGGGTTCCCTGTCAGGCCCCGCGGGGGAGATGCTGCATGAGGCCGGCTACCAGCAGCGCCGGGAGGCCAAGGAGCTCAGGATCGTCGACCCGGAGAACGAGGTCGAGTTCTTCTACCTGCGCCCCCGGGACATCGCGATCTACGTCTCCTCCGGCCGCCTCGACATCGGCGTCACCGGCCGTGACCTGCTCATCGACTCCGCGGCCGACGCCGAGGAGATCCTGCCGCTCGGTTTCGCCCGCTCCACCTTCCGTTTCGCGACCAAGCCCGGCACGGCCAGGACCATCGAGGACCTCGTCGGCAAGACCGTCGCCACCTCGTACGAGGGCATCGTCGCCAAGTACCTCGCCGACCAGGGTATCGACGCGTCCGTCGTGCACCTCGACGGCGCCGTCGAGACGGCCATCGAACTCGGCGTCGCCGAGGTCATCGCGGACGTCGTCGAGACCGGCACCTCGCTGCGCAACGCGGGCCTTGAGGTCTTCGGCGAGCCGATCATGAAGTCCGAGGCGGTCGTCATCCGCCGTACCGGCGCGGAGACCTCCGGGGACACCGAGCCCAAGGTCCAGCAGTTCCTGCGCCGTCTCCAGGGCGTCCTCGTCGCGCGGACCTACGTGATGATGGACTACGACTGCCGCGTCGAGCAGTTGGAGAAGGCCGTCGCGCTCACCCCGGGTCTGGAGTCGCCGACCGTCTCGCCGCTCCACAACGAGGGCTGGGTGGCCGTACGCGCCATGGTCCCGTCCAGGGAAGCCCAGCGGATCATGGACGACCTGTACGAGATCGGCGCGCGGGCCATCCTGACCACGGCCATCCACGCCTGCCGCCTCTGAGGAACAGCTTCGCCATGTCGGACGTACCAGAGCTGCCCGCTCTCCCCGTGACCTTCAGGCCCGGGCGTACCCGTGCCGTGCTGCTGACCGCCGGTACCACGATGTTTGTGGTCATCACCACGGTCGCACTGCTGCTTGAGAAGCTCGGTCCGGGGGAGCGGCTCAGCTTCGTCTTCACCGGGGCGCTGCTCTTCGGCGTTCTCGTCCTGCTGGCCCGCCCGAAGGTCGTCGCCGACGAATCCGGGGTCACCGTCGTCAACATCACCAACACAAGACGGCTGGCCTGGGCGGAGATCCTGCAGGTCAACCTGCGTCCGGGGGACCCGTGGGTCTTCCTGGACCTCAGCGACGGCACCAGTCTGCCCGTGCTCGGCATCCAGCCGGGCATCGCCAAGCAGCACGCCATCAGCGACGCCCGTGCCCTGCGCGCACTCGCCGAGGCCCACTCCCTCGGCGAGGAGGACGGGCCGCACGACGAACATCACGGCTGACTCTCAGCCCTCCACCCTGCCGTCCGGGCCCATATCTTGATTAATCTGTTGGCGGAGGCGTTTTCGTTGCGTCTTTGCCGCTGACTTTCCCCCCGGAATTCATCGGCCCCCTGCTAGTCGAGGAGTGACTCCCTCCAGCGATGGACGGATCGTCCTGTAGTACCTGCGCCGCCCCCTCCCGACCCATCGAGGCGGCGGCATGACCATCCCCCTGCTGCTCCTCGGAGCGGCATTCCTGTTGATCCTCGCCAACGGCTTCTTCGTGGCGGCCGAGTTCGGTCTCGTCACGGTGGAGCGCCCCGACGCCGAGAAGGCCGCGGCCGAGGGCGACCGACGGGCCCGTACCGTCGTCAATTCCCTCAAGGAGCTGTCCTTCCAGCTCTCCGGCACACAGCTCGGCATCACCATCACCTCGCTGGTCGTCGGCATGCTCGCCGAACCGGCGCTCGCCGAGCTGCTGCACGGCCCGTTCACCGCCGTCGGCATCCCCGAGGGCGCTGTGTCCGGGGTCGCCGTGGTGGTCGGCATGCTGCTGGCCTCGGCCGTGCAGATGGTGATCGGCGAACTCGTGCCCAAGAACTGGGCGGTGTCCAAGCCCCTGCAGGTCGCGCGGTTCGTCGCGGGCCCGCAGCACGCCTTCTCGACCCTGTTCCGGCCGGTGATCGCCGGGCTGAACTCCGTCGCCAACCGGCTCGTGCGGGCGCTGGGCGTGGAGCCCACCGCGGAGCTGGCCTCCGCCCGCACACCCGGTGAGCTCGTCTCCCTGGCGCGGCACTCGGCCCGGGCCGGCGCCCTGGAGCAGGACACCGCCGACCTGTTCGTACGTACGCTCTCGCTGGCCGACCTCACCGCGCAGCACGTCATGACCCCCCGGGTGAAGGTCAGCGCCCTGCAGTCCTCCGCGACCGCCGAGGACGTCGTCAACCTCACCCGTGCCACCGGCCTCTCCCGCTTCCCCGTCTACCGGGAGCGGATCGACGAGATCGTCGGCATGGCCCACCTGAAGGACGCCCTCGCCGTGCCCTCGCACGACCGGCTGCGCACACCGGTCACCAGAATCGCCCAGGCCCCGCTGCTCGTCCCGGAGACGCTGCCCGTGCAGCCCCTCCTGGAGCGGCTGCGCAACGAGCAGCCCATCGCCGTGGTCGTCGACGAGTACGGCGGCACGGCCGGTGTCGTCACCCTGGAGGACATCGTCGAGGAACTCGTCGGCGAGGTCCGCGACGAGCACGACGGACAGGACGTACCGGAACTCGCCGCGGCACCGCCCGAGGACGGCCGGCCCGCCTGGGACGCCGACGGCAGCTGCCGCGTCGACCTCCTCCAGCGCATCGGTCTGGACGTCCCCGAGGGCCCGTACGAGACGGTCGCGGGCCTCGTCGCCGACCTGCTCGGACGTATCCCGGCGCCCGGCGACCGGGCCGAACTGCCGGGCTGGCGTCTTTCGGTGCGCCAGGTCGGGCACTACCGGGCCGAGCGGGTCCGGCTCGTCAGGACCTCCGCCGCCGGGTCCGACGCGGGGTCCGTCGCTGTTCCCGGCCCCGCTTTCGCTCCTGTTTCCGCCGCGGTGGAGGCCGTCCGATGAGCGTGATCCAACTCCTGTTCGCCGGCCTGCTCGTACTCGCCAACGGGTTCTTCGTCGGCGCCGAGTTCGCACTGGTCTCCGTACGGCGCAGCCAGATCGAACCGCTCGGCACGGCACGCGCCCGGCAGGTCATGTACGGCCTGGAGAACCTGCCGCACATGATGGCCGCCGCGCAGTTCGGCATCACCATGTGCTCGCTGACGCTCGGCGCGGTCGCCGAGCCCACCGTGGCGCACCTCCTGGAGCCGGTCTTCCACGTCGTGCACCTTCCCGAGGGCATGATCCACCCGCTCGGGTACGTCATAGCCCTCGCCGCGGTGGTCTTCCTCCACCTGGTGGTCGGCGAGATGCTGCCGAAGAACCTGGCGATGGCCGCCCCCGAGAAGACCGCGCTGTGGCTCAGCCCCGGTCTGGTCGCCTTCGCCCGGCTGTGCAAGCCGGTCACCGTGGGCCTCGACGCCTGCGCCCGCGTCATCCTGAAGCTCTTCCGCGTCGAGCCCAGGGACGAGGTCGAGGCGGTCTTCACCAGCGAGCAGCTCAACCGGCTCGTCGAGGACGCCGGCCAGGCCGGTCTCCTCGACCCTGCGGAGCAGGAGCGCCTGGAGGACGCCCTGGAGCTGGGCTCCCGCCCGGTCACGGACGTCCTCCTGAGCCGCGAGTCGCTGGTCAGCGTGGGCCCTTCGGTCACGCCGGGCCAGGTCGTCGCGCTCACCGCCCGCACCGGGTACTCGCGTTTCCCGGTGGTCGCGGAGAACGGCGCCGTCATGGGCTATCTGCACGTGAAGGACGTACTCGACCTGGAGGAGTCCGAGCGGGCGGTGCCGCAGCAGATCTGGCGCCCCATGACGACCCTCAGCGCCGAACTTCCGCTGGACGACGCCCTGACCGTGATGCGCCGCGCCGCGACGCACCTCGCGCAGGTCGCCGACGCGTCCGGACGGGTGCTCGGCCTGGTTGCCCTGGAGGACGTACTGGAGCTGCTGGTGGGAGAGGTACGGGACCCGGCGCACCGGGATTCCGGGGCGGTACGGGTCAGCGAGCCCCGCTCCGAGGTTCCGGACCCCTCGGAGACGCCGCAGCAGGCTCTGGCCAGCTGACGCAGTGAGACCCGCGCCCCTTGTCTTGCAGGGGCGCGGGTCTGTGACATGTGCGGCTCCGCCGCGGGGCGCGACAAGCCACGACGGCGCCGCACCCGCGAGACGACACCAGGCTGCCGAGCTCGTGGGCGCACCCGTGGCTACCCGCCCGAGGGATCCTGGGGCCCCCGCCCCGACAACACCTCTCCGTACGCCTGCATCAGATCGGCCAGCCGCAGCGTGGACAGATCGTCCCGGGTGAGATGCCCCGGATATCCCGACAGCCGCAAATCACGATACGCACAGCTCTTCTCGTACAGCGTCCGCAGGAAACGCCCGTTGCCGAGTTCGTCGATCCACCCCTGGTCCACGACGTGACCGCTGATGGAGCGCAGCTCGTCGAGCGTTTCCTCGTCCCACACGTCGCCGTTCTCCGCGGCCAGCACCTCGCCGATCGAGGTGAGCTCGAGAGGGCGGTACGAGGGGAAGTCGACGCGGGTCGTGAAGCGGGACGACAGACCGGGGTTGGCGGCCAGCAGGCGGTCCATGCCCTCCGGGTAACCCGCGAGGATCACCACCAGGTGGTCGCGGTTGTCCTCGGCGCGTTTGAGCAGGACCTGCAGCGCCTCGTCGCCGTACGCGTCGCCCTTGCCGTAGCCCGAGTTGGAGAGCGAGTAGGCCTCGTCGACGAAGAGCACCCCGCCGATCGCCGAGTCGATCAGCTCGTTGGCCTTCACGGCGGTCTGGCCGAGATACTCGCCCACCAGGTCGGCGCGCTGGGCCTCGACGAGGTGGTCGCCGCCGAGCAGGCCGAGCGCGTAGAAGACCCGGCCGAGAATGCGGGCCACGGTGGTCTTGCCGGTGCCGGAGGGGCCGGAGAACACGAAGTGCCGCTTCGGCGGCTGGACCGGCAGGCCCTGACCGGCGCGCAGCCGTGCCATGTTCAACTGCGCCGAGAGCGCTTTGACCTGGCGCTTCACGGGTTCGAGGCCGACCATGCGCTCCAGCTCGGAGAGTGCCTCTTCGAGCAGCGCGGGATCGGTGGGTCCGGTCGGCAGATGCGGTGGCACCACCGGCACGATGGCCTTCTCGCGGACCCGGTCCGACTCGGACGCCCGTGGCGTGCCGGGCGGCGGCAGGCCGGGCTCCGACAACTTCAGGTCCCGGCCCTCCGCGCCGAACAGCGGGTCGACGCCGTCGGGGCCGTCCAGCATGTCCTGACCGACCCCGGTGAGCGTGATCGCCGCGAGGTCGGCCGTCTCGTCGTACCCGTCGCCCTCGGAGATCGCCGCGAGCCGGGCCGAGGTGTCCATGAACGCCGGGTCGACCCGGTGCACCGCCCGGTACAGGGGGAGAGCCGCCGCGGAGCGGCCCGTGCCCTCGTGCGCCCGCGCCAGCCAGTACCGCAGCTCCTTGCGCTGCGGCTGCTCGCTGCGACAGCGCATCAGCGCGGACGACAACAGCGGCTCGGCCTGCCCGTACATCTCCAGGCGTACCCGAGCCATACCGCCGAACAGGCCCGCCTCGATGCCCAGCATCGGATCGTCGATCAGGGGATCCGTGTGCCGGACCAACTGCTCCCAGTCCTTGACGAGATAGGCGCGGCAGGCGTGCAGGAACCGGACCTGGGGATCAGTGTCCACCGGGGGCAGGCCCGCCAACGCCCGGTCCAGCTCCGGGACATGACGCCCGTCGAGCCAGTGGGAGGAGTGCGCGAGCAGCAGATCCCGGGGCGACTCCAGGACAGGTTGTACCCACCAGCCCAGCCAGTACCAGGAGTTGAGTGTGCGCCGATGGCGGGTGCGCTGCTCCCCGAAGCGGTCCCGGTGCCGGAACATCCGGAGCAGCGCGGTCGTCGTGTCGATGCGCAGTGCGTGCAGCCCGAGCCAGCCGTCCGCCATTCCCGGATCCATCCGGACCGCGGCGCGGAACTCCTCCTCCGCCTGCGGATAGGCCCCCATCGTGTAGGCGTCCACACCTCGCAGCCAGGCGAGGTCGGCCGGGGCCTCGGGGCCCTGCGTGCCGAAGTCCATCACGTCCCCCACAAACCGTGCCCCCGTTGATCACCGGGCGGGCCGGTGCCCGTCGGCAGTCTTCGTCGAACCGCTGTGCTGCGGACGGGAGTTGCGCGCGGTGCGGAGAGCAGCCGTCCGAAGGTCGCACCAGAGGCATCGTACCTGCGGGGGAGCACCGCGCCGTAGGGTGCCGCACGACGGGTTCTTCGAGGTGGGAGCAGACGGGACGCCTCAGGGTGGTTACTGAGGGTGAGTGAATTACGCCTCGGAGCGTCCGGAAAGCGCCAGGAGACAGAACGAAGCCCCCGATCACGGGGGAACAACCGGGGGCTTCGCGCCTCTGAGGCGGCCCCAAAAGGCCGCGTATTGAGAACGTAAGACCTGTACGGCCTGTCGGTCAAGCCGAGTTGAGGTACTCGGGCAACTTCTCGGACAGGGGCCTTCACGAAATCACCATACAGCCGCCGGTCCGTCACGGTCAGTGACGGTCGATTCCTTCGCCGGCGTCCCGGTGGCTCCCGGGAGTACCTCATATCCGTCTGAACACTGCCGTACCAGAAAGTCGGCGAACGGTTTCGAGGGGTCTTCGGCGAAGTGCCGGCGCTCCGCGGAAACCCACCCTTCCCAGAAGTCGCTCTGGGCCGGACCGTCCCGCCGGTGCCCGCGCTCCCATGCGGCCTCGTGGGTCAGGTCCATCCACAGCAGCCCCGCCAGACGCGGCCGCAGCGCACGACGTCCCGCACCGACCCCCTCGACGAGGATCACCGGCGCGGGCGGCAGGCCGCGGGCCGGCCCGAGGTCGCGCAGCTGCCAGTCGTACGGGCGATAGCGCGCGGTCTCCCCTCGCTCCAGGGGCTCGACGACGTCCCGGAGCAGTCGCCCCGTCCACGCGAAGAGTTCCTCGTGTGTGGCGATGTCGTCCAGGTGCAGCACAGGGGCGCCGCCCAGCGACCCGGCCAGACACTCCGCGAACGTGGTCTTGCCGGAACCCGCGTGGCCGTCGACGCCGACGAGCCGGACGGAGCCGCAGGAGGGCGGCAGCCGGTGCAGCCGGTGGGCGAGCGCGTGGACGTGAATGGGGGTTCCTGGACGCTGGGGATATGTATGTGTTCCGGAGGAACACTACCGGGCCCGACACAGGGCGGATCAGGTGAAGGAGCCCGTTGCCGGCCCCGGATCGATCACTGGTCTTGGCCAATATTGGTCGGCGCCGCAACACCCGAAGTGCTGGCAGAAGCCGTGATCGAGTTCCATAGTGGGGTCATAGTTGGGCCAGCCCGTTCCGGACACCTGGGGGTCTCCCGTCCATGACCAGAGCTGAACAGCCTTCCCGTAGAACCGTCCTGGCCGCGGCGGTGGCCGCGGCCACCGCCGGAGCGGCGAGCCCGGCCGGCGCCGCGGAAGCGACGGCCCGCCCCGCGAAAGCCCCGGCCGCCGCTCCGTCGAAAGCACCTTCCGGCCTCGTGGACAACCATGCCTGGATCTCGTACACCGACTGGCGGGGTGGTACCGCGGAAGGGACCCGTGCCGTGTCCGGGGCGCGCCCGGGCCTGGAGATCAGTACCCCCCGAGGCAGCAGCGCCTATCAGGACCCGCACACCGGCACGACCGCCACCTGGGAGTACGCGCGCTGGACCTCCCCCGTCCACCGCCTCGCCGTCCCCTCCACCGAGGTCATCGCCTCCTGGAACGCGCGGACCCCGGCGGGCACCTGGCTGCAGATCGAGCTGACGGGCACGTACTCCGACGGCACCAACGCGCCCTGGTACGTGATGGGCCGCTGGGCGGCGGGCGACCGGGACATCAGGCGGACCTCGGTGGACGACCAGAGCGACGGCAAGAGCAGCGTCTGGACGGACACCTTCGCCATCGACGACGTGGCCTCGGGGCTGCGCCTGCAGTCGTACCGGCTGCGGCTGACCCTGTACCGCAAGCCCGGGACCAAGGCGACACCGACCGTCTGGCGGCTCGGCGCGATGGGCTCCGACGTCCCGGACCGCTTCACCGTCCCGGCGTCGGCGCCCGGTCTCGCGCGGGAGCTGAGGGTGCCGCGCTACTCGCAGGAGATCCACGCGGGCCAGTACCCCGAGTACGACAACGGCGGCGAGGCCTGGTGCAGCCCCACCTCCTCCCAGATGATCATCGAGTACTGGGGGCGGAAACCCACGGCCAAGGACTTGGCCTGGGTCAAACCCGAGTACGCCGACCCGCAGGTGTGCCACGCGGCACGGTTCACCTTCGACTACCAGTACGACGGCTGCGGCAACTGGCCCTTCAACGCGGCGTACGCGGCCACGTACAAGGATCTTCAAGGCGTGGTGACGCGGCTCGGCTCGCTCACCGACCTGGAGACGCTGATCGCCGCCGGTGTCCCGGTCATAACGTCCCAGTCGTTCCTCGAGTCCGAGCTGACGGGCGCGGGGTACGGCACGGCCGGGCACCTGATGACGGTCATCGGCTTCACCGCCGGCGGCGACGTGATCGCCAACGACCCGGCCTCGCCCGACGACAACGCGGTACGGCGTGTCTACAAGCGGCGCGAGTGGGAAAATATCTGGCTCCGCACGAAGAGGTACAACGCCGCCGGGAAGGTCGTCTCCGGCACCGGCGGGGTCTGCTACCTCTACTTCCCGGCCAGTCCCACGGCCCGCCAGCGCGAGGCCCTGGCGAAGGTGGGCGTTCGCTGAGCACGCGTGCCGGTACGGCCCAGGGGCGGCTCCTCGCGCGCAGAGCGCAGAGGGGCCGCCCCTGTGATGCATGCCATACCGCCCTGTCGCGCCCGCCCCCCACGCCCGCCCGTCAGGCGTGACCAAGCTCTCCCCCGCAAAAGCCCGATCCGGTGTCAAGGTGGACGGACCGGTCGGGGGGAGTCCGTCGAAACCGGTGGGGGGGCCATCGAAAGTCGACCGTGAGCGAGCTGCCATGACCACGACCTCTGCCACCGCCGGACGCGTCCGTGCCCGTACGGGCGGCCCCAGGGACGACGGGCCGAAGATCTTCGAGCACGTCATGGGCTGGACCTTCGTACTGGTGCTCGCGATGTTCGTGACCCAGCTCGGCCTGGTCTGACGGGGCGGGGCCGGCCGATCGGCCGACCTCGCCCCAAGTCCCGTACAGGCGCTGCTAGTTGATCGCCCTGATCAGTTCGCCGTTCGACGTGTCACCGCTCAGCTCCCAGAAGAAGGTGCCGCCCAGGCCCTGCGCGTTCTTGTAGCTCATCTTCCCGGCGACGGTCGACGGGGTGTCGTAACTCCACCAGCTGTTACCGCACTTGGCGTACGCCGTGCCGCCCACCGTGCCGGTGACCGGGCACTTCGTCTTGAGCACCTTGTAGTCGTCGATGCCCTGCTCGTACGTTCCCGCCGCCGGGCCACTCGCCGTGCCGCCGGGCGTCGCCTGGGTGACTCCGGTCCAGCCGCGCCCGTAGAAGCCGATGCCGAGCAGCAGCTTCGAGGCCGGGACGCCCATGCCCTTGAGCTTGGCGATCGTCGCGGAGGTGTGGAAGCCGGCCTTCGGGATTCCCGTGTAGGAGTTCAGTGCCGAGTGCGGAGCCGTGGGGCCTGTCGCGTCCCAGGCACCGAAGAAGTCGTACGTCATCGGGTTGTACCAGTCGACGTACTGGGCGGCGCCCGCGTAGTCCGCCGCGTCGAGCTTGCCGCCTGCGGTGGCGTCGGCCGGAATCGCCGAGGTGACCAGCGCGGAACCGCCGAACTTGGCGCGGACGGCCGACATCAGGTTCTTGTACGCGGCCTTCCCGCTGGTGTCACAGGTGAGGCCGCAGGTGTTGGGGTACTCCCAGTCGATGTCGATCCCGTCGAAGACGTCCGCCCACTTCGAGTTCTCGACCAGGTCGTAGCAGGACTGCGCGAAGGCCGCGGGGTTCCTGGCCGCCTCCGTGAAGCCCCCGGACCAGGTCCAGCCGCCGAAGGACCAGAGGACCCTGAGGTTCGGGTTCTTCTTCTTCAGCTCGCGCAGCTGGTTGAAGTTGCCGCGCAGCGGCTGGTCCCAGGTGTCCGCGACCCCGTCGACCGACTCGGCCGCGGTGTGGGTCCGCTCGGTGGCCGCGTAGTTGTCGCCCATCGCGCACTTGCCGCCGGTGACGTTGCCGAAGGCGTAGTTGATGTGCGTCAGCTTGGCCGCGGAGCCGGACGTCTGGATGTTCTTGACCAGGTATTTCCGGTCGTAGGTCCCCCATTCGGTGAAGTAGCCGACGACCTTGGATCCGGCCACCTCGGGGGTGGCCGTCGTGGGAGAGGACGCCGTGGGGGTGGCGGTCTTCCCGGTCGTACCGGCCGCGGTGGCCGTGCCCGCGCCGGCGAGCAGCCCCGCGCCGAGGACGGCGCAACAAGCGGCGGACAGGAGCGCCCGGAACCGGAGGCGGGGGCGCAGTGAGGTGAGCATCGGATCTCCTCGTGGGGGAGAGGGGAAACAGCGTCGATTGGCATGAACGCGGTGAAGCGTTGGAGCGAAACAGTAGGAGGACTAGACCAGTTGGTCAATGGTTCGTACCAATCGGTCCATGGATTCTTTACTCTTGAGTAAGCGGTCGTTAACTGGTGACTCGATGCCACCGATCGGGCATACTCACTGCGCACAGCCGCTGATCAGCCGCTTCCGAGACCCGGAGACGCGAGCATCGCCTGTGACCAGTGAGACCCGGCGGGGCAGCCCCATCCAGGTGTGCGTTCGCCGATGTGCCCGACAGGGAGGAGAGCGTCACCATGCCTGACCGCGCCCCGCAGCCGGTGGACCGTCAACTGCCCACGGACGAGGCCCGGGATCTGATCTCGCTCGTCCGTGACATCGCGCAGCGTGAGATCGCCCCGAAGGCTGCCGGGGAGGAGGACGCCGGACACTTCCCGCGCGAGACCTTCACCCTGCTCTCGGAGTCGGGACTGCTCGGCCTTCCCTACGGCGTCGAGTACGGCGGCGGAGGCCAGCCGTACGAGGTCTATCTGCAGGTGCTCGAAGAACTCGCCGCGGCTCGCCTCACCGTGGGCCTCGGGGTCAGCGTGCACTCACTCGCCTGCCACGCCCTCGCCAACTACGGCACCAAGGAGCAGCGGGCCGAGCACCTCCCGAAGATGCTCGGCGGCGGTCTCCTGGGGGCCTACTGTCTCTCCGAGCCCGCGTCCGGCTCGGACGCGGCGTCGCTGCGTACGAAGGCTGTACGGGACGGCGGGGGATCGTGGGTGCTCACCGGTACCAAGGCCTGGATCACACACGGCGGGGTCGCCGACTTCTGTACCGTGCTCGCGCGGACCGGCGGCGAGGGGGCGCGGGGCATCACGGCGTTCCTGGTGCCCGGTGACGCCGAGGGGCTGAGCGCCGCGGCGCCCGAGAAGAAGATGGGCATGAAGGGCTCGCCCACCGCCCAGGTCCACTTCGACGGGGTGCGGATCTCCGACGACCGGCGCATCGGCGAGGAGGGGCAGGGCTTCGCGGTCGCCCTGTCCGCGCTGGACTCCGGCCGGCTCGGCATCGCGGCGTGCGCCGTCGGAGTCGCCCAGGCCGCGCTGGACGAGGCGGTCGCCTACGCCACGGGACGCGAGCAGTTCGGCCGGCCGATCGCGGACTTCCAGGGCCTGCGCTTCATGCTCGCGGACATGGCGACGCGGATCGAGGCGGGGCGCTCGCTGTACCTCACCGCGGCACGGCTGCGTGACGCGGGACGGCCCTTCGCCAGGCAGGCGGCCATGGCGAAGCTGTTCTGCACCGATGCCGCGATGCAGGTCACCATCGACGCCGTGCAGGTGCTCGGCGGATACGGCTACACCGCTGACTTCCCTGTCGAGCGGTACATGCGCGAGGCCAAGGTGCTGCAGATCGTCGAGGGCACCAACCAGATCCAGCGGATGGTCATCGCCCGTCACCTCGCGGGTCCCGAGTCGCGCTGAACCGTCCGTACCCGTACAACGCCGAAGGGGTCACCAGCCTCGCCCACTCCGCGTCGTGGAGGCCCGGCAGGGTCCGGCCGAGGTCGGACCACGCGCGGACCATGGCGCGGTAGATGGGAGGGTCCGGGGGCTGGGGAGATACGTGGGGCTTCCGTGGCAGTTGAGTCACCCGCGTCCATCGTGTCTCCTGTGGCCACTGTGTCTCTTGGGACCTCTGGTTCATCTGGGCCCCTTGGGTCCCTTGGGTTCCTTGGATCCAGTGAGTCCCGTGAATCCCCTGGGTCCCTTGACCTCCTTGGGAAAGCGCTTCCGCGAAGGGGGGAAAATATCCGCGGCGACGGCCCGTCTCCGGGTATGTGTCCGCGTATGTCCCTGTGTAGGTCTCTGAGTACGTATGGGTCATACCGGGCCAACGCGCCACGGGGCGGGCAGGTCACCGATGGGCTGATTCGCCTGTGAGTTCGCGGGTGCTCGGGCCCGGGGTCAGAGGGCCCCGGGGCTCCCGGGCTCTGGCCCCCCGCGGTCTTCTGACGTACCGTCAACTCCGCCGCCACGGCCCGCCCCGTCTCTCCGCTCCGCGGGCGGCGTCCGCACCGCGTGCCCCGGGAGGCAGCCGATGCCCGACGACCGTCCCGTAGCTCTCGACGAGTACCCCGTGCACCAGGTCCCCCTGTCGATGAAGCACGTGGCGACAGGGGACCGGAACGCCTACGACCGGTGCATCTTCCACGTCTTCGACCACCGGGGCCGGGCGCTGCTCGTCCTCGGGCTCGGGGTGTACCCGAACGTCGGCGTCATCGACGCGTACGCGACCCTGCGCGTCGGTGACACCCTGCACGCCGTGCGCGCCTCGGACGCGCTGGACGACGACACCCGGATGAAGCAGGCCGTCGGCCCGCTCCGGATCCTCGTCGAACGCCCCCTGAAGGACTTCGTCCTGAGCTGCGCGGCCGACCCCGACGACCCGGACGGACTGTCGTACGAGATCAACTGGTCCGCGGACTTTCCCGCACTGTGGGAACCGCATCACCTGCAACGCAGGGGCGCCCGCCTCACATTGGAGGGCAGGCGCTTCGTCCAGGCGGGCCGGTGCGACGGCTGGATCCGGGTCGCGGGGGAGGAGATACGGTTGTCCGGCGACGGCTGGACCGGCACGCGCGACCGCAGTTGGGGCACGCGCCCGCTCCCCGGCGAGGAGGGCGGCCGGTTGGCCGAGGAACACCGGACCGAGGGCTTCCACTGGCTCTGGTGCCCCGTCCGCTTCGAGGAGCGCTTCCTGATGGTCGTCACCCAGGAGGACGCCGACGGCTACCGGACCCTGAACGACGCGACGCTCGTACAGGACGGACAGCGGGACCGCCAACTCGGCTGGCCGCAGGCCGAGATCAGTTACCGGAGCGGCACCCGTCACCCGGAGCGGGCGACCATCCACCTCGGAGATCCCCGCAAGCCGCTCGAACTGGGCGCCGAGATCCTGGCCTCCTCCCCACTCGCCGTCGGCGCGGGCTACCCGCCCGCCGAGGACTGGCAGCACGGCACCTGGCAGGGCAGGAACTGGACCGACCGCCGCACGTACGACCTCTCCGACCCGGCCGCTCTCGGGCTCGCCGCGTACGGAGTGACCGACCACGCGGCCCGCTTCACCCTCGACGGGCAGCGGGGCTACGGGATCTTCGAGCACGGCTCGTTCGGGCGGCACGACCCGAGCGGGTTCACCGGTTTCGACTCGGTCGCGCCGTGACGCAGGCTCTGAGGGAGTGGTGACATGGCGACGGCACCCCGTCCCCGTACGACGACCCGTGACCCCGACGCGCTGGCACGACGGCTGACCGCCTGGCTCGCCGGCCGGCTGCCCGGCGCCGAGGCGGTCCACGTCCGCGTCCCCGAGTCCAACGGACTGTCGAGCGAGACCCTGCTCTTCGACATCGAACACCCCGAACCCCCGTTGCGTGCCTGCGCGTTGAGGCTCGCGGCGGACCCGGCGGCGTACACCGTGTTCCCGGTCTACGACCTGCCGCGTCAGTACCGCACGATGCGGCTGGTGGCCGAGCACACGGACGTTCCGGTGCCGCGCGTGCTGTGGCTGGAGGAGGACCCGGGGCCGCTCGGGGCGCCCTTCTTCGTCATGGAGCGCGTCGAAGGCCGCGTGCCGCCCGACGTCATGCCCTACACGTACGAAGGGAACTGGCTGCACGCGGCGACCGACGCCGAGCGCGATCGGCTGGAGGCGGCTTCGGTCGGGCTCCTCGCCCGGCTGCACGACCAGGCCCCGGTGAAGGAAGCCGGGTTCCTCGCGGCGCCCGGCTCCGGCAGCCCTCTGCGACGTCACGTGGAGGCCCAACATGCCTACTACGAATGGGTGATTGACGGGCTGTCACGCTCGCCCCTCATCGAGCACGCCTTCGACCGGCTCGACGCACTCTGGCCGCGGGACGAGGGCGAAACGGCGCTCAGCTGGGGTGATGCGCGCATCGGAAACGTCATCTACGACGGCTTCGAACCCGCCGCCGTTCTCGACTGGGAGATGGCGGCGCTGGGCCCGCGCGAGGTCGACCTCGGCTGGATGATCTACCTGCACCGCTTCTTCCAGGACCTCACGGTGAGCTTCGGGCAGCACGGTCTGCCGGGCTTCCTGCACCGGGACCGGCTGGAGGCGCGCTACGCCCGGCTCACCGGCCACACACCGCGGGACATGGACTTCCACATCCTGTACGCGGCTCTGCGGCACGCCGTCGTCATGCTGCGCGTCGCCTACCGGCAGGTGCACTTCGGTGAGGCGGCCGTTCCCGCGGACCCGGACACCCTGATCCTGCACCACGACAGCCTGCGAGCCATGGTGCAGGGCAGTTACGGGAACTGAGGGCCCCGAGCGGCAGGGACCGGGCCGGACCGGGGCGTGTCGGACGCGCCGCAGAAGCGCTCAGGCGGCCTCGGACCGCATCACCGGCACCCGCAGAGGCCGTGAGCCGACGCCGCCGACGTGCGAGAAGGGCTGGGTCCGCCAGTCGAGGCCCTGGGGGAGCGTCAACAGCAGAGCGGTGTCCTGCTCCTGGACCTCGAGCGTCTCGTCCGCGGGCCGGGCGTCGGCCGCCGCGCGGCCCGTACCGGCGCAGACCGTGAGCCCGAAGGGGTTCCACGGCGACGCGCAGAGCGCGTGCTCCGGCAGGCTCTCCTCGTCCGCCAGGAGCGCGATGGGCTGAGTGCAGTCCGGGCAGATCACCCGGTACATCTCGAAGGTGTCGTACGCGTCGAGCTCCTCGCCGTCCAGGGCGTCCGGTTCGACGCCCTCCGGCTGGGGCTCGACGACCGGCTGCTGCCGCTTGGGCGCGGAACGACCAGGACGCTTCAGACTCTGCATGGGCTACTCCCCCTGTGGTGGGCCGACGAGGCACTGCGACCTCGGCCACAGCAAGCACTTCCCGTCCCGTCTCCGCGGTAATCACGAGAACATCACGGAAGCCTCCGGCTTCATGTGGCGTTCGTCACATGCCGCCCGCAGGTGCCCGCCGGCCTCCGCAGGTGTCCGACCCGGTCGGCCGCCGAGTACCCGGCGGGATCAAGGGCACTGTAGGTTCTCCGCCATGGAGGAGCTGGACCGCCACATCGTGCAGCTGCTCGTCGAAGACGGGCGGATGAGCTACACCGACCTGGGCAAGGCCACGGGCCTGTCCACGTCGGCCGTGCACCAGCGGGTGCGCCGGCTGGAGCAGCGCGGCGCCATCCGCGGCTACGCCGCGGTCGTCGACCCGGAGGCCGTGGGACTGCCGCTGACCGCCTTCATCTCGGTGAAACCCTTCGACCCCAGCGCTCCGGACGACATCGCCGAACGCCTGGCCGGCGTCCCGGAGATCGAGGCCTGCCACAGCGTCGCCGGCGACGAGAACTACATCCTCAAGGTCCGCGTCTCGACACCGCACGAGCTGGAGGAGCTCCTCGCGCGCGTGCGCACGCTGGCAGGGGTGTCCACCCGGACGACGGTGGTCCTCTCGACGCCGTACGAGGCACGGCCGCCGAAGATCTGACGGCTGCCCCCTTGTGCCGGGACGGTGCCGGGACCCGCGCGCCGGGCGGTCCCGCCGAGGGGCGAGACTGTTCCCCATGAGTGACAGCACCACCGACCCCGAGCCGGACCGCGCCCCCTCAGGGGCGCCGCGCACGACACCGCCCGGCCAGGACGACGGTTCCGGCGGAGCGCTGACCGTGCTGCTGCGCGGCGGGGAAGTCCACAGCCCCGCCGACCCGTTCGCCACCGCGATGGTCGTGGAACGCGGACAGGTCGCCTGGGTCGGCTCGGAGGGCGCCGCCGACGCGTTCTCGGACGGCGTCGACGAGGTGGTGGACCTCGAAGGCGCACTCGTCACCCCGGCGTTCACCGACGCGCACGTGCACACCACGGCCACCGGCCTCGCCCTCACCGGCCTCGACCTCTCGGGCGCCCGCACCCTCGGCGAAGCGCTGGCCCGCGTACGGGACTTCGCGGCCTCCCGTCCCGCCGACCGCACGCTCCTCGGCCACGGCTGGGACGCCTCCCGCTGGCCCGAGCGGCGGCCCCCGCGGCGCGACGAGCTGGACGAGGCCACCGGCGGGCGCCCGCTGTACCTCAGCCGGATCGACGTCCACTCGGCCGTCGCCACCACGGCTCTGCTGGACACGGTGCCGGGCGTACGCGGGGCAGCCGGATTCCAGGACGGCGAACCGCTCACCCGCGACGCCCATCACGCCGTACGGGCCGCGGCGTTCGCGGGCGTGACCCCGCAGCAGCGCACTGAGGCCCAGCGCGCCGCCCTGCGGCACGCGGCCTCGCTCGGCATCGGATCCGTGCACGAGTGCGCGGGCCCGGAGATCTCCTCCGAGGACGACTTCACCGGACTGCTGCGGCTCGCCGCCGAGGAGGCGGGCCCCCGCGTCGTCGGTTACTGGGCCGAGCAGGACGTCGCCAAGGCCCGCGCGCTGGGAGCGGCCGGCGCCGCGGGCGACCTCTTCGTGGACGGCGCACTCGGTTCGCACACGGCCTGTCTGTACCGGCCGTACACCGACGCGGCCCACACGGGCACCGCCTACCTGGACACCGCCGCCGTCGCCGCGCATGTGGTGGCGTGCACCGAGGCGGGGCTCCAGGCGGGCTTCCACGCCATCGGGGACGCCGCTGTGGCCTCCGTGGTCGACGGCATGCGCGCAGCGGCGGAGAAGGTCGGCCTGGCCCGTGTACGCGCCGCCCGTCACCGGGTCGAGCACGCCGAGATGCTCACGCCCGAGACGATCGCCGGCTTCGCCGACCTCGGGCTCACCGCCTCCGTCCAGCCGGCCTTCGACGCGCTGTGGGGCGGCGAGGACGGCATGTACGCCGAGCGCCTGGGTGCCGAGCGGGCTCGTACGCTCAACCCGTTCGCCGCCCTGCTGCGCGCCGGCGTGCCACTCGCCTTCGGCTCGGACAGCCCCGTCACACCGCTCGACCCGTGGGGCACCGTCCGCGCCGCGGGCTTCCACCGAACGCCTGAGCACCGGGTGTCCGTCCGAGCCGCCTTCACGGCGCACACGCGGGGCGGCTGGCGGGCGGTCGGCCGGGACGACGCGGGCGTCCTGGTGCCGGGCGCGCCCGCGGACTACGCCGTGTGGCGTACCGGCGAACTCGTGGTCCAGGCCCCGGACGACCGGGTGGCCCGCTGGTCGACCGACCCCCGCTCCGGCACCCCGGGTCTGCCCGACCTGTCACCCGGCGCGAGCCTGCCCGTCTGCCTGCGCACCGTGGTGGGCGGCCGAACCGTATTCGTACGGCCGGACGAGTGATGTCCCGGGGTGGCGCGGCGCCGATCATGGTCCGACGGCCTGTCGCGCGACCTGCGTATCCTCCGCGCTGACCAGGCACTTAAT
Organism: Streptomyces sp. NPDC048484; assembly: GCF_040651415.1. NCBI lineage: Bacteria > Bacillati > Actinomycetota > Actinomycetes > Kitasatosporales > Streptomycetaceae > Streptomyces > Streptomyces sp. NPDC048484. The sequence continues at coordinate 58,875 of NZ_JBEZJY010000034.1, read as the reverse complement.
GGAAAACCCGCAGGTCGAACGACTGTTGACAGTGAACGGCAGGTGGCCGGTAGGTTCGGCCGGGTCCACCACCGGACGTCCGACCGGGGAACTTCCGCGCAGTCGCCGCAGCGCAGTTGGGTCAGGGGTGGTGCGCCGCACCGGCGCACCACCACTGGGAGCCAGGCCCAGCGTCCGTGCCACGGGGCGAGGGAACGTTCCGGCCGGATGGTGTGACCCGGGTGGGGCCCGGACGCTCAGTAGACAACGGCTTTCGGTCGACCCGCAGCCAGCGGGCCCCAGGTCGGCCCGAAGGGCGCCGGGCCCCGATCCGCAGTTCCGCCCCTCCGCGGGCCCCTTTGTGGGACTTTCGAGTGGACGTCTTACCTGCGTGAGGAGATGCGCTCGCTAAGGTGGTGCCCCTCTCGCACGAAAGTCTTAAGGGGAAGCTGTGAACGACGGCGTTGGGCGACGGTTCGGTCCGCTCGGCACGACCTTGGTGATCATCCCGACCTTCAACGAGGCGGAGAACATCAAGACGATCGTCGGCCGGGTGCGGGCGGCCGTGCCCGCGGCGCACGTCCTGATCGCCGACGACAACAGCCCCGACGGCACCGGGAAGTTCGCCGACGAGCTGACCGTCGAGGACGACCAGGTCCACGTGATGCACCGCAAGGGCAAGGAGGGTCTCGGCGCCGCCTACCTCGCGGGCTTCGGCTGGGGCCTGGAGCACGGGTACGGCGTCCTGGTCGAGATGGACGCCGACGGCTCGCACCGGCCCGAGGAGCTGCCCCGGCTGCTGACCGCGCTCAAGGGCGCCGACCTGGTGCTCGGGTCCCGCTGGGTGCCGGGCGGCCGGGTGGTGAACTGGCCCAAGTCCCGTGAGTACATCTCGCGGGGCGGAAGCCTGTACTCGCGCGTTCTGCTCGACGTACCGATCCGTGACGTCACCGGCGGCTACCGGGCCTTCCGTCGCGAGACCCTGGAACGCCTCGGCCTCGACGAGGTCTCCTCGCAGGGCTACTGCTTCCAGGTCGACCTGGCCCGTCGGGCCGTCAAGGCGGGCTGTCACGTGGTGGAGGTGCCCATCACCTTCGTAGAGCGTGAGCTGGGCGACTCCAAGATGAGCCGCGACATCCTGGTGGAGGCGCTGTGGCGGGTCACCACGTGGGGCGTGGGGGAGCGGGCCGGGCGCATCCTGGGGCGCAAGAAGCCCTGAGAGCCCGCGCAAGAGACAGCCTGTGTCTGAGCCGGGTCCTGGCGCACAGGGGCCGTACAGAGGCCGCACAGGCAGAGCTGATCACTTGTTTATGCCGTACTGAGCCCTGGCCAGGCACACTGGAGGCATGACGACTGGCGCTTCCATCCCGTCCTCCTCCGCCGCCCGGCCCCGGCGCTCCAGGCTGCTGCGGTTCCTGCCGCTGGGCATGGTCGCGTGGCTCGTGCTGGAGATCTGGCTGCTCACGGTGGTGGCGGGCGCGGCGAGCGGCTTCGCGGTCTTCCTGCTGCTGGTCGCCGGTCTGGTCCTCGGCTCCGTGGTGATCAAGCGGGCCGGCCGCCGGGCCTTTCGCGCGCTGAGCGAGACGCTGCAACAGCAGCAGAGCGGCGCGCTGCCCCAGGGCAGGACCAACTCCGAGGGCAACGGCCTGATGATGCTTGGAGGCCTGCTGCTGATGCTGCCGGGCCTGATCTCCGACGCGCTCGGCTTGCTTCTCCTGGTACCGCCGGTCCAGAAGGCTCTCAGCCGTTACGCGGAGCGGACGTTCGAGCGCAAGGTGCGCGAGGCCACGGGCTCCTTCGGTGAGGCCTTCCAGCAGGCTCGTATACACCGCCCTGACGGCAAGGTCGTCCAGGGCGAGGTCGTCCGGGAGGACGCTCCGCGGGGGCAGCAGGACGACACGGGTTCGCGGCCCCCGCTGACGGGCTGACCGACGAGGACGGGCTGACCGACGGGCTGAGACACCCAGCGGCGTCCCCAGGGGCGCGGGGAACTGCGCGCCGAGTCACGGGCGGACCCGCACCGTAAAGCCGGGTATAGGCGTCCGCCAAAGCAGGGTGCAGGCGTCCGGTAAAGCCAGGCGTGCAGGTGCCCGGACGCACAAAACCGCAGGGACCGTACCGGTAGAGGTACGGCGCCCGCGGTCGCGTGCGTGCTGTGTATGCCACCCAACCCCCGGAGGGGTTACGCGGACTTGCGGCTGTCCCGAGGGTGAACCGCGATGTTCATGGCTCCGGATCGAAGCACGGCCAAGCGCTCTTCGAGGACCTCTTCGAGCTCCTCCCGCGTACGCCGCTCCATCAGCATGTCCCAATGCGTACGCGCGGGCTTGGCCTTCTTCTCTTCAGGGCCGTCGCCGTTCACCAGGAGTGCCTGGGCCCCGCAGACCTTGCACTCCCACTCCGGCGGGATCTCCGCCTCCACCGAGAAGGGCATCTCAAATCGATGGCCCTTCTCGCATGCGTACTCCACGGCCTGGCGCGGGGCCAGGTCGATGCCGCGGTCCGTCTCGTAGCTAGTCACCACGAGGCGCGTGCCGCGAAGAGCTCGCTCACTCATGAATCGTGCCTCCCGGGCTTGTCGCCCACAGGACAGGTGTCGCTGTCGTCGTCATCACGGTCAACGCCCGATCGGCGGTAAAGATTCCCGTTCCGGGTCGTGCATCGCCGTCGTAGCCGCCCTTGTAGTACCCACCTGCGCCCGGTTTGTCACATCTGACAGCAGATGTGACACAGTGTTGCGGCATCTTTGACGCGCAGTAACGGTACGCCTGGCAGGCCAAACGCGTACACTACCGCCCTTTGGCTCCGAGCGCTAAATCCTCGCCGGAACGGGGTTGCCCGCATCGCGCACCGCCCGGCGCACCGGAACCCGCGCGAGCAGCACGAACCCCAGCACGAAGAAGGCCACGAGCGAGATGATCGCGTCCCGGTAACTTCCGGTCAGCTGGTAGGTCAGGCCGAACAGGAGCGGCCCCAGCCAGCTCATGCCCCGGTCGCTCATCTCGTACGCCGCGAAGTACTCGGCCTCCTTGCCGGGCGGCACCAGATGCGAGAACAGGGACCGGGACAGGGCCTGGCTGCCGCCGAGGACGAGCCCGATGCCGGCGGCGAGGGCGAAGAACCAGACGGGGGCTCCCGCGGGCAGAAAGTATCCGGCGCCCAGCGTGAGGGTCCAGGCGACCAGGGAGCCCAGAATGGTCCGTTTGGTGCCGTACGTCCGGGCCAGTCGTCCCATCCCGAGAGCTCCGGCCACCGCGAGCAGCTGGACCAGCAGCACGGCGACGATCAGCGTCGACTGGTCGAGTCCCAGCTCCTCGGAGCCGTACACGGAGGCCTGCGAGATGACCGTCTGGATGCCGTCGTTGTAGACGAGGTACGCGAGCAGGAAGGCGAGCGTCAGCGGTTGGCGGCGCAGGTCGCGCACAGTGGCGGCCAGTTGCCGCCAGCCGGGCCTGGGTGCACCAGGAGAGCCCGGGCCGGGGGAGGCTGTGCGGCGGTCGCGCAGCCGCTTGAGCGGAATGAGGGTGAAGGCGCCCCACCAGATGCCCGCCGAGGCCAGACAGATGCGGACCGCCATCGCCTCCGAGACGCCGAAGCTGTCGTGGGCGGTGTAGAGCACCAGGTTCGCCACCAGGACCAGCGCGCCCGCCGCGTAGCCGAAGGCCCAGCCCCTCGACGAGACGGCGTCACGCTCCTCGGGCGGGGCGATCTGCGGCAGATAGGAGTTGTAGAGCACCATCGAGACGGCCAGTGAGGCATTGGCCACGATGAGCAGGAGGCCGCCCAGCAGATAGCGGTCGCCGTCCAGGAAGAACATGCCCGCGGTGGCCGCCGCGCCCAGATAGGCGGCCAGCGCGAGGAGCGGCTTCTTGCGGCCGCTGCGGTCGGCCGCCGCACCCGCCAGCGGCATCACGAAGATCGACAGAAGCACGGACGCCGACACGCAGTAGGCGAAGAAGGAGCCCGCGCGCAGGGGAATCCCCAGCGGGTGCACGAATCCGTCCGGGTCCGCGGCCGCCTTGGCGATCGACGTCAGATAAGGGCCGAGGAACACGGTGAGCACGCTCGTCGAATAGACGGAGCAGGCCCAGTCGTAGAAGTACCAGCCGCGTTGCTCGCGCCGCCGTTCGGTGGCCCCGGCGGCCGCCCGTTCCTGCACGGTGTCGGTACCCACCCGTGCCCTCGCTTCCCCGTCGTGTCCCCGTACGCGGACGCCGCGCGGTGCGCCGGGGCCGCGTATGCGGACGCCGCGCGGTGCGCCGGGCCGTCAGACCCAGCTGCCACGGTCCTCCAGGACGCCGCGCAACGTCTCGATGTGATCGGTCATGATGCCATCGACCCCCAGGTCCAGAAGCCGGTGCATCCGCTCGGCTTCGTTGACCGTCCACACGTGAACCTGCAGCCCGCGCGCGTGGGCGGCGCGCACGAAGCGGCGGTCGACCACCGGGACACCCGACTGGGCCTCGGGAACCTGGGTGCAGACCGCCGAGCGCCGCAGTGCGGCGGGCACGCCCCATGACCGCAGGCGCAGCCCCAGTACGCCCCGGGTGCCGTACGAGGTGGCCAGGCGCGGGCCGGCCAGGCGCTGGGCGCGGGCGACCCGCGCCTCGGAGAAGGAGCCGACGCAGACGCGGTCCCAGGAGTCGGTGCGCCGGATCAGGTCGAGGAGCGGCTGCAGCGCGGGCTCCGCCTTGACGTCGACGTTCCAGCGGACCTCGGGGAAGGTCTCCAGCAGCTCCTCGAACAGCGGGAGCGGTTCGGTGCCCGCCACGCGCGCGTGGCGTACGTCGTCCCAGGGGAGGTCCGCTATCCGTCCCGCCCCGTCGGTCACCCGGTCCAGTGTCGCGTCGTGGAAGGCGACGAGTTTTCCGTCCACCGTGGCGTGTACATCGGTCTCGATGTACCGGTAGCCGGCCCCGACCGCGCGGCGGAACTGGGCCACGGTGTTCTCCAGGCCGTCGGCGGCTCCGCCCCGGTGGGCGAAGGGTATGGGCCCGGGATGGTCGAGGTAGGGGTGGCGTACGCGCGGGATCACCCGCGCAGTATCGCCCCCTCCGACGGCCCGGTGGCAACGACCGTGCTGCCGCGCGGTGATGCCGGAGGGACGGCGAACACCCGCAGGAAGAGCTGGGCCAGCGGCCCGATGGCCACCGCGTACAGGACCGTGCCCACGCCCACCGTGCCGCCGAGGGCGAAGCCCGTCGCGACGACCGCCACTTCGAGGGCCGTGCGCACCAGACGGATCGAACGGCCGGTGCGCCGATGGAACCCCGTCATCAGGCCGTCGCGCGGGCCCGGACCGAACCTGGCCGCTATGTAGAGGCCGGTCGCCACGCCGTTGAGCAGGATCCCCGCCGCCATCAGCGGGACACGGACCGCGAGGGCGTGTGCCTCCGGGACCAGGGCGAGCGTGCCGTCCATCGCGATGCCGACCACGAAGACGTTGGACACCGTGCCGAGGCCCGGGCGCTGGCGCAGCGGGATCCACAGGAGGAGAACGATGGCTCCCACGAAGATCGACACGACGCCGATGGTCAGCCCGGTCAGCTCGGCGAGGCCCTGGTGCAGCACTCCCCAGGGCTCAAGACCCAGGCCCGCCTCGACGAGGAGGGCCGAACTCGCTCCGTACAGGGCCAGGCCCACGTACAGCTGGAGGAGTCGGCGGGTGAGATGCCTGGACGGCTCCGGCGGCGGAATGGACAAGACGTGCTCCCTGGTGGTGCTAGTGGACTGCCTCATGGCACCATGTGGCTTGGGTAGAAACCTCTTCCATGGCCAATTCAGGGAAGGTGGACTGGAAATCATGACGCAGTGGACTTCGGCGGTGGGGGCCGCCCAGCTCGCCCGGCTGCTCAACTCCCAGCAGGAGCGCCCGGCGGGCCCCGGCACGCGTCGCCCGCCCGCCTACCGCGCCCTCGCCGACGGGATCCGACTGCTCGTCCTCGAAGGCCGGGTTCCCGTGGCGGCGCGGCTGCCCGCCGAGCGCGAGCTGGCCCTCTCCCTGTCCGTCAGCCGCACCACGGTGGCGGCCGCCTACGAGGCACTGCGCGCCGAAGGCTTCCTGGAGTCCCGTAGAGGGGCAGGCAGCTGGACCGCCGTACCGGCCGGGAACCCGCTGCCCGCGCGCGGCCTCGAACCCCTGCCGCCCGAGGCCCTCGGCTCCGTGATCGACCTGGGCTGCGCGGCCCTGCCCGCACCCGAACCCTGGCTCACCCGCGCCGTGCAGGGCGCCCTGGAGGAACTGCCGCCGTACGCCCACACACACGGTGACTATCCGGCGGGGCTGCCCGCGCTGCGCCAGACGCTCGCCGACCGGTACACCGCGCGCGGCATTCCCACCATGCCCGAGCAGATCATGGTGACCACCGGGGCCATGGGCGCCATCGACGCCATCTGTCATCTCTTCGCCGGGCGCGGGGAACGTATCGCCGTCGAGTCGCCCTCGTACGCCAACATCCTTCAGCTGATGCGGGAGGCCGGGGCCCGTCTGGTGCCCGTCGCCATGGCCGAGGGACTCCGGGGCTGGGACATGGACCGCTGGCGGCAGGTGCTGCGCGACTCGGCGCCCCGCCTCGCCTACGTCGTCGCGGACTTCCACAATCCGACCGGCGCACTCGCCGACGAGGACCAGCGCAGGCAACTCGTCGACGCCGCGCGGTCGGCCGGCACCGTACTGGTCGTGGACGAGACCATGAGCGAGCTGCATCTGGACGAGGGGCTCGCGCTGCCGCGCCCTGTGTGCGGGTTCGACCCGGGCGGGTCCACCGTCGTCACGGTCGGTTCGGCCAGCAAGGCCTTCTGGGCCGGTATGCGGATCGGCTGGGTCCGTGCCGCGCCCGACGTGATCCGCAGCCTGGTCGCGGCGCGTGCCTACGCCGACCTCGGCACCCCCGTCCTGGAGCAGCTCGCCGTGAACTGGCTGCTCAGCACCGGCGGCTGGGAGCAGGCCGTGGAGATGCGACGCGACCAGGCCCGCGAGAACCGGGACGCGCTGGTGACGGCCCTGCGCCGTGAGCTGCCCGGCTGGGAGTTCGACGTGCCGAGCGGCGGACTCACCCTGTGGGTGCGTACGGGGGGCCTGTCCGGCTCGCGGCTGGCCGAGGTCGGTGAGCGGGTCGGTGTACGCGTGCCGTCCGGGCCCCGCTTCGGCGTGGACGGGGCCTTCGAGGGCTATGTGCGGCTTCCGTTCACCGTCGGCGGCGCGGTCGCCGACGAGGCGGCTACGCGTCTGGCGGCGGCGGCCCGGCTGGTCGAGACGGGCGCGAACGGGGGGACGGAGACGCCACGCACGTTCGTGGCGTGACACCTGGCGCGGCGGTGCCGCCCGCTCGGGATCGCGGGTGCGGATGCGGGTGCGCGTGCGGGCGAGTCGTGGCCGGCCCCGCCCGCGCGGCGGAGCCGCAGATCGATACGGCCCCGCGCCCCTCTGGGGCTCGTGTGCGGAAGCGTGGGGCGCTCAGCCCTCCGCGACCAGGCCCATAGGGCCCGGCGCCGTGACGCGTACGGGGCCGGCCGGGACCGCGGGCATCGGGTGTTCCGGGGCCGGGGCCGTGGCCACCGGGCCCACCGGGTCCACCGGAGCGGTGCGCTCCGGCAGCAGGCCGAGCACCGCCTGACGGTGGGTCTCGCTGGTGGCCTCGTCGTACGGGTCCGGGGTCGCAGGCACCTGGAGGCGGTGGACCGGGCCCGCGCCCAGCCGGGCGTACCCACGGCCGGGCGGAACGTCGGGCGTGGGAGTCGTGTGCGGCGGCGCCCCGAGCACCGCTTCGAGCCGGGCCGCCGATGCGGGGCCGAGAACGACCCGCGCGCGTGTGTGCCCCAGTACCGCGTCGCCGAGTGACTCCAGGGCGTCGAACTGCTCCGCCATCACGACCGTCACACCGGCCGCACGGCCGTGGCGCAACGGCGCCTGGAGGAGGGCCCCCGGATCCTGCCGGCCGTCGGCCGTCGCGAGATGGCCGAGCATCGTCGGACGGTCCAGGAGGAGCCACAGGGGGCGCCTCGTGTCCTCCGGCGGAGTGAGGCCGGCCCGTCGGGCCCGGCTCGCGGCGATGAGACGGCGCTCCGTCTCGTGAGCCGCCCATTCGAGGCCGGCCAGCGCACCCGCCAGGCCGCATTCGACGCCCAGGACGCCGTCGCGCCCCGTCAGGCACGCGTACTCGCCCGTACCGGCGCCTTCGACGATCAGCACGTCACCGTGCTGGAGGGCCTGCAGCGCGATCGAGCGCAGGAAAGTGGTCGTGCCGCTGCCGGGCCCGCCCACCGCGAGCAGGTGCGGCTCGGTCGAGCGCACACCGGTGCGCCAGATCACCGGCGGGGTGTCCCGCCGCTCCTCGCCGAACGCGAGAGGGAGCGTGCGCTGCACGTCGGCCGGGTCGGTGAAGCCGAGGACGGTCTCGCCCGGAGCCGTGACGAACCGCTGGGCGGCGACGTCGGTCGGCAGTGGCGGCAGGACGGCGACCGTGAGCTGGTTGCCCTCCTCGTCCCATACGAAGCGGTACTCCCGGCCGCGGCCCGACTTGGCGTGCAGCAGTTGCTCGATGCGGGCCCGGGAGCCCGCCTCGCCGTCCGTGAAGTAGGCGGGGTAGCGAACGGACAGGTGAGAGAGGCGGCCGGTGTCGTCGAACGCGTACGAGTCGAAGGCCTGGTCCCATGCACCGCCGTGGGCATAGAGCGGCGCCGGGTCCTCGGGGACGGAGAAGTACGGCACGAGCGCCTCGTAGAGGGACTCCAGACGCTTGCTCTGTGCCTCGTCGGGATCTGTCGGCGCGGGCGGGGTGCGGTCCCTGCCCCGCCACGCGGCCGCCGCCATCAGGGTGATGACGGCGAGCAGCGGCCCGTACGGGAGGAGGGCCACGACCAGGACGACCGAGGCCACCAGGAACAGCAGTGGACCGCGCCGGTCCTTGGGGGTGTCCGCCCAGGTGCGCCGTCCGGCAGCTGCCAGCCGGCGCAGTCCACGACTGATGGTGATCAGCGGGTGGAGGACGTCGGTGGCGCTGTCGGCGGCCGTCCTGGCCAGGTCCCGGCTGCGGGCGAGCTGTGTGCTGCCGGTACTCAGAATGCGGGGAAGGGGGCGCCGTGCCACTGCTGTCTCCTGGAGGTACGTGCGAACGGGACGGGGTCAGAACTTGATCCCGCCGATCAGGCCGGCCAGGCTCGCGCCGCCCGCCGTGATGCTCGGTGCGATGGCCGTACCCGCGAGGTAGAACCCGAAGAGGGCGCTGACCATCGCGTGCGAGGCCTTGAGTCCGTCCTTGCGGAAGAAGAGGAAGACGATGATGCCGAGCAGGACCACACCTGACATGGAAAGGATCATGAGATTTCTCCTGGATCGATGGGGACAGTCACCATGAGTACTTCCAGGCTCACAGCATGTATCCATACGATAAAAGGTGCAACTGGGTGAATATCGTCTTATTTCATCCCAATGGTCCTGCGTTATGAGGCTGCCCGGCCGACCGGGCAGCTGGTCGAGGGGTTGCCGGATTCGTGGTGATGCTTGCCTCACGTGGGCCCGGTCATGTGCCCGCGGAGCCAGTACGCTGGCGAATCACTCTTACGGTCGCACCGCTGGCGGCCGCACGTTCCGGCAGTCGCGTTCGTTGTCGCAGTGTTCCCGTAGGTGTTTCCGCAGGTGTTTTCCGTAGGTGTTTCCGCAGTGAGAGGTGGTCCCGTCGATGACTGAAGCCCCCGACCCCGAGGTCGTGGAGCTGGCGACCAAGATCTTCGATCTGGCTCGGCAGGGGCAGACCGAAGCGCTCGTGGCGTATGTCGACGCGGGTGTGCCGGCCAACCTCACCAACGACCGCGGCGACTCGCTGCTGATGCTCGGCGCCTACCACGGTCACGCCGACGCGGTGAGCGCACTCCTGGAGCGCGGGGCGGAGGCGGACCGCATCAACGACCGTGGCCAGACTCCGCTCGCCGGAGCCGTCTTCAAGGGCGAGGGCGCCGTCATCCGCGTGCTCCTGGACGCCGGCGCGGATCCCTCGGCGGGGACGCCCTCCGCCGTCGACACCGCTCGGATGTTCGCCAAGACCGAACTGCTCGAACTGTTCGGAGCACACTGAACCATCCGCCTTGACCAGGCGGAACAAGATTTTTGGGGGAGGCGGAACGGGGCCGCCGGAAATGCGGTCGCGGCAGCGAGAACCGCTGGGTCATCATGACGTCGTGATTCACGGACGCGATGGCTGGGCAGATGTTGCCGCACCGCGCGGACCGTGATGCGGCCCGCACGGGCCACCGACGAGAGGCAGAGGAAGATGGCTTACAGCAAGCAGGAAACGGCGGGCGCCCCGACGTGTTGTCATGCGGCCAGGTAGAGCAGGACCCCGGTTGCGTCGACGCTTGATGTGAGGCTGTTTCCCATGTTCGATCCGGTCATAGCGCCCAGCGGTACGCTGCTCGGCCTGCTGCAGAGAGGCCGTGGCGACGGCACGCTGCACGCGCTCACCGCGCCACGGGCCGAAGCGCTCACGGCGCTCAACCACTGCGTGCTGAGCGACCCCCGCCACGACTGGCAGGTGGAGAACCGCTCCCTCTACTACGCCCGTCTCTACCTCGATCTGGGCGGAAGCCTCGACGAGATCGAGGCGCACCTCTTCGACGCGGCGGACGTGCTCGACACCGACGAGTCACGCACGGGCCTCGCGCTCGCCGTCCTCGGTCATCTCGCCTCGTACGGCAGGCAGGCCGCCCTGGAGATGCTGCGGCGGTACGCCGCCTGCGGCGCCAACTGGGCCTGGGCCCTCGACGAACTGGCGCTGCGCGACGACGATGCCGGCCTGCGTGCCCTCGCGGCCCCCGTTCTCGCCCGGTTTCCCGCCGATGCCGAGGGCGAGGCCGAGCTGGCCGCGGTCGTACGGGACTCCTTCGAACCCCGGCCCTGGCGGCTGTGGGCCGACGATCCCCGCTCATCCGTCGCCGCACGCGTACGCGGCGCCCGGGAAGCCGGTTCCTTCGACCGGTGGCAGCGGCAGATGCGACCGTCCGGGCCCCGCCCCGGATGGAGCGTGCGGGCCGTCTTCGAGTGGGCCCAGCAGGGCATCGAGCGCGGAGCCGCCCTCCATGTGCCCGCCGCACGCTGCCTCACGGCCGTCGCCGGACCCGGCGACCGCCCCGAGATCGTCGAGGCCGCCCGCACCGGAGACGACGGCGCGCGGTGCACAGCTCTGCGCTATCTCGCCGACAGCCACGATCCCGACGCACTGGAGCTGGTCGAGGCCGCACAGACCTCCGGCTCACGGCTCGTCGTGGACGCCGCCGTGGACGCCTTCGAGCGGATGCGGAACGTCGCCGCGGTGGAACGGGCCCGTGGCTGGGCACACCGCCCCGACGCACTGGGAGAGGCCGCCGGACGCGTGCTCGCCTGTTGGGGCGGCGCACAGGACAGCGAACTCGTCCTGGGCGCCCTGCGCGAGGCCGTACGAGGCGAAGGGCCCGACGCGCAGACCCTGTGGACCCTCGTCGACGGTGCCGGACGGCTCGGGATCGCGGGGGCGGCTCCCGTCCTGCGGCACGTCTACCGCGAGACCGCCTCGTCCCATCTGCGCGGGCGAGCGGCTCGCGCGCTGGCCGCCACCGATCCCTCCTTCGCCGCCGGCTTCGCCGTCGAGTGCCTCTGGGACTGCGAGGAGACCACGCGCGAAGTGGCCGCACGGCACGCCGAGACCGGGGACGCCCGGGTGGTCGACCAGCTACGGCGGCTCGCTGCCGATCCGGCCGAGGAAGCCGACGTGCAGACCGCGGTCCGCAGCAGGATCGGCCCGGACGCGTCCGCCGTATGAGACCGCCCGAAGCAGTCGTGTTCAGGGTGACCGGCCGCCGCGGAGATCCATCAGAAGCCGCCTAAGTCCGGTGGCGCACCGGCACGAATCGTACGGGTGTGCCCGGGGTGGCCTGGGCTGTGGTGGGGAGGTCGGTGGGGTGGACCACCGCGATCACCGGATAGCCCCCTGTGGTCGGGTGGTCCGCCAGAAAGACCATCGGCAGGCCGTCCGGGGGGACCTGGACCGCGCCGAGGACCATGCCCTCGCTGGGCAGTTCGCCCCCGATCGCCCGCTCCAGGGCGGGCCCTTCCGTGCGCAGGCCGATGCGGTTGCTCGCGGAGGACACCCGATAGGTGTGCGTGGTGAAGGTGCGCAGGGCCGCCGCCGTGAACCAGTCGTCGCGCGGCCCCGGCGTCACCCGCAGGACGAGCTCGGCCGGCGGTGACGGCTGCGGAACGACGTCCACGTGCGCGTGGTGGCCACTGGGCCTCCCCAGGGGGAGCACCGTCCCGTCGGCGAGGGGCGGCGGGCCGAGGCCCGACAGCAGGTCCGTCGACCGGCTGCCCAGCACCGACTCGACGGCCACCCCACCGGACACGCCCACGTAGGCGCGTACTCCGGAGGCCGCCGTTCCCACGGACAGCAGCGCCCCGGCGGGCACGTGCACCGGGGCTCCCCAGGCGGCCGGGCGGCCGTCCACGGAGACGGCGGACGGGGCGCCCCCCACGGCCACGGTGACCGTGGAACGCGGCCGCACGTCGCATCCGTTGAGCGTCGTCTCCAGGAGAGCCGCCTCGGGCGGATTGCCGACGAGCCGGTTCATCAGGGCGGCGGCGGGAGCGTCCAGCGCGCCGGAGCGCGGTACCCCGAGGTGCGCGTGGCCCGGGCGTCCCAGGTCCTGCACCGTGGTCAGCGCCCCGGCCCGTACGACGACCAGCGCGCGGTCCGTCATCAGGAGTCCACCGGGACGAAGCGGACCGGCGTGCCCGGTGACAGCAGCGCGGCCGGTACGCGCGCGTGGTCCCACAGGACGGCGTCCGTCGTGCCGATCAGCTGCCAGCCGCCCGGCGAGGAGCGTGGATACACGCCCGTGTACGGGCCCGCAAGGCCCACGGAACCCGCCGGGACGGTCGTACGGGGTGTCGCGCGCCGGGGCACGCCGTAGCGGGCCGGGAGCCCGGTCAGATAGCCGAAGCCGGGAGCGAACCCGCAGAAGGCGACCCGGAACTCGGCCGCCGCGTGGATGCGCGCCACCTCGTCCGGGGACACGCCCCAGAGTTCGGCGACGTCGGCCAGGTCGGGGCCGTCGTAGCGCACGGCGATCTCCACGACCTCCTGCGCGGGCGGAGGAACGGGCGGGAGCCGCGTGACGGACAGCTGCGCGGCCAGCCGGGACGGGTCGTCGAGACCGTCGAGGAGGACCGTGCGGGCGGCGGGGACGATCTCGCGCACGGAGAGGGAGCCCTCCGCGCGGCGGCGGAGCAGATCGGCGTGCAGGGCCTGTGCCTCCTCGTCCGTGGACACCTCGACGAGCAGGGCACGGTCGCCGACCGGCAGTGCCCTCATACGAACGCCTCGACGCGGACGCCCGACTCTTCCAGCTGTGCCCGGACCCGGCGGGCCAGGTCCACCGCGCCGGGCGTGTCGCCGTGCAGGCACAGGGAACGGGCCCGTACGGCGATGTCACGGCCCGAGTGGGACGCGACGACACCAGAACGGGCGAGGCCCACCGAGCGTTCCACGACGGCTCCCGGATCTGTGATCACCGCACCCTCCCGGCCACGCGGCACCAGCGTGCCCTCCTCGGTGTACGCGCGGTCCGCGAACGCCTCGGTGACGACCGGGAGCCCCGCCTCACCGGCCACGTCGAGGAACCGCGAGCCGGGCAGGCCGAGCACCGGGAGCGTGGCGTCGGCGAGCAGTACCCCGTTCACCACCGCCCCGGCCTGCTCCTCGTCGTGCACGACGCGGTTGTAGAGCGCGCCGTGCGGTTTGACGTACGCCACGCGTGCGCCCGCCGCGCGCGCGAAGACCTCCAGGGCGCCGATCTGGTAGGCCACTTCGGCCGCCAGCTCGTCGGACGGCACGTCCATCGCGCGGCGTCCGAAGCCCGCCAGGTCCCGGTAGGAGACCTGGGCGCCGATCCGTACACCGCGCGCGGCGGCCAGGTCGCAGACCCGCCGCATGGTGGAGGCGTCCCCGGCATGGAAGCCGCAGGCCACATTGGCGCTGGTGACGACGGACAGCAGTTGTTCGTCGTCGGTCAGGTGCCAGCGGCCGAAGCCCTCGCCGAGATCGGCGTTGAGATCGATCGAGGTCATGGCGTGTTCCGTTCTCCGGTCAGGCGACGCGGTACTGCTCGTCACGGGTGTCGGTGATGAACATCTGCCCCGGCGCGTGGGTGATCGCGAACGGCGGCCGTGAGGCCATCACCGCGGCCTGCGGTGTCACACCGCAGGCCCAGAACACCGGGATGTCGCCCGGCTCGGCGTCCACCGGGTCGCCGAAGTCGGGGCGGCCGAGATCCTCGATGCCGAGGGCGCCCGGGTCGCCGCAGTACACCGGACTGCCGTGCACCGCGGGCAGCAGGCTGGTCTCCCGGATCGCCGCGGGCAGGTGCTCGGGCGGCACCGGACGCATGGACACCACCATGGGCCCGTGCAGCCGCCCGGCGGGGCGGCACTGGCGGCCGGTCACGTACATGGAGACGTTGCGGCCCTGCTCGATGTGGCGCATCGGTACGCCCGCCTCGGTCAGCGCCCACTCGAAGGTGAAACTGCACCCGATGAGGAACGACACGAGGTCGTCCCGCCAGTGCGCCACCACATCCGTGGGCTCCTCCACCAGCTCGCCGTGCTCCCAGACCCGGTAGAGCGGCAGATCGGTGCGCAGGTCGGCGCCGGCGGCCAGGACGGTCGTCCAGGAACCGGCGTCGGTGACGTCGAGCACCGGGCAGGGCTTCGGGTTGCGCTGGCAGAACAACAGCATGTCGTACGCCCAGTCGGCCGGCACCGAGATCAGGTTCGCCTGGGTGTGGCCGGCCGCGCAGCCCGTGGTGGGGCCCGACGCGCCCGCACGGAACCGGGAGCGTGCCTCTGCCGGGCTCCACACGCGCGCGTGCTCGTCGAGAACCTTGAGCGGGCGGTGCCGGGTACTCGGTGACCGGTTCACAACAGTTCCTTCCCACGGGTCTCGGGCAGACCGATCAGGGCCAGCGCCGCGAGACCGTATCCGATCGCGCCGAAGACCAGCGCGCCGCCGACACCCCAACTGTCGGCCAGGAAGCCGACCAGGGTCGGGAAGACCGCGCCGATGGCACGGCCGGTGTTGTACGTGAAGCCCTGTCCCGTGCCGCGTACGGCCGTCGGGTACAGCTCGCTGAGGAACGAGCCGAAGCCGCTGAAGATCGCCGACATACAGAACCCGAGCGGGAAACCGAGCACCAGGACGAGGGTGTTGGCGCCGCTCGGAATGTTCGCGTAGGCCAGGATGCAGACCGCCGAGAGGATCGCGAAGAGCAGGATGTTGCGCTTGCGGCCCAGCTTGTCGGTCAGATATCCGCCGGTCAGGTAGCCGATGAAGGCCCCCGAAATCAGGAACGTGAGGTAGCCGCCGGTGCCGACGACGGACAGGCCGCGGTCCGTCTTCAGGTACGTCGGAACCCAGGTGGCCAGGGTGTAGTAGCCGCCCTGGACGCCTGTGGAGAGCAGGACGGCGAAGATCGTCGTCTTCAGCAGGCCGGGCGAGGTGGCCGTGCCCGGCTTGAAGATCGCGGCGAAGGAACCCTTCTCGGGGCTCTCCTTGCGGCGCGCGGCCGCCTCCGGGGCGTCCTGGACGTGACGGCGCACCCATATGACCAGCAGGGCCGGCAGCGCCCCGGTCCAGAACATCACGCGCCAGGCGATGTCGTCGTCGAGGAACTGGAAGACCAGCGTGTAGACCACCACGGCGAGCCCCCAGCCCACGGCCCAGGCGCTCTGGACCGCGCCGAGCGTACGGCCCCGGTGCTTCGGGCTCGCGTACTCGGCGACCAGGATCGCGCCGACCGCCCACTCACCGCCGAAACCGAGCCCCTGAAGCGCCCGGAAGACCAGCAGGGTCTCGTAGTTGGGCGCGAAGCCGCAGGCCACGGTGAAGACCGCGTACATGATGACGGTGATCATCAGTGCCTTGACGCGCCCGATCCGGTCCGCGAGGACACCCGCGGCCGCGCCGCCGATCGCGGACACGACCAGCGTGACGGTCGTGAACAGGCCGGTCTGGCCGGTGCTGAGACCGAAGTACGCCGCCAGGGCCACCATGCTCAGCGGCAGTGTGAAGTAGTCGTACGAGTCGAGGGCGTAGCCGCCGAACGCGCCGCCGAAGGCGCGGCGGCCGCGCGGTCCGAGGGCCCGCAGCCAGGCGAACGCGCCCTCGTCGGCGGTGGGCTCACCCGCTCCGGGGCGCGATGCGGTGGGCGGGGCCTGCGGTGGAGGGGTCGTGCTCATGGGCACCTCGCAGATGAGGGACGGGAGGGTGCTTCGGGACTGAGCCGTGCCGTGCGGAAGCCGTTCGGCGCCGGGATGAGCGGCCGGTGCCTGATAAGCAAGGTAGAGGATCGTTGAACGATCCTTCAATACCCATGTTGTTTCGTTCTTGTATCTGCGATTGAATTCGGGCGTGGCCGAACTGAACGGACTGGCGGACGACCGCGCGCTGCTGGGCCGCACCAGCACCGCCGAGCGGGTCTCGGACATTCTCAGGAGCCGGATAGCCGAGGGATTCTTCCCGCCCGGCACGCGACTGTCCGAGGACAGCATCGGCAATGCGCTCGGCGTCTCGCGCAACACGCTGCGCGAGGCGTTCCGGCTGCTCACACACGAACGGCTGCTGGTCCACCAGCTCAACCGGGGCGTGTTCGTGCGGGTCCTGACCGTCGAGGACGTCGAGGACATCTACCGCACCCGCGGCCTCGTCGAGTGCGCCGTCGTACGCGGACTCGGCAAGCCGCCCTACGCGGTGGACGGTCTCGCCAAGGCGGTCGCGGACGGGCGGCGGGCGACCCGCGAGAGCGAGTGGAAGGGCCTCGGCACGGCCAACATCCACTTCCACCGGGAACTGGTGGCGCTCGCGGGCAGCGCCCGCACCGACGAACTGATGCGCAGCGTCTTCGCCGAACTCCGGCTCGCCTTCCACCTGGTGGACGACCCGAAACGACTGCACGAGCCCTACCTCGCCCGCAACGCCCAGATCCTCCAGGCACTGCAGGAGGGCAACCGCGAGGAGGCCGAGAACCTGCTCGCCGTCTACCTGGACGACTCCCGCAGAAGGGTCGTGGAGGTCTACGGCCACCGGGTGGCAGAGGAATCCTGAACCGGGCGGAGCGCTGTGCGCCGCACCGGGCGGAGCGTCGTGCGTCGCACCGGGCGGAGCGTCGGCGCTATGCGTCGTTTGGGTCGCTGTCAGACCGAGGACCTAGTCTGTGCACCGTGACTTCGCCTGCATCGACGGACAGCGTTCCGCCCCAGCTCAGCGCGGGGCCGCGCCCCGCGCTGGGCCCGGCCGCCGACGAGGGACTGGCGCGGCGGCTGCGCGCGCTCGCCTGCACCGCGCCCCTGCACGACCTCGACGTACGCAAGGCGAACCTCGCGGGTGAGTACTCGGTGTACGGGATGGCGGAGGTGGCCCTCGCCGCCATCGACCTCATCACGCTGAACATGGACTTCGACACGGGCGCCGACCACGACCAGATAGTGGCCAGGCTCATCCCGCGCATCGCCGCCCAGGCCCCGCGCCGGCCCGTCGCCGAACACGAACGGGTGGCCCGCTGGGTCCTGGAGAACCTGATCAACGTCGGCAGCGTCGACCGCGGCTTCCGTGCCGTGTACGGCACGTTCGCGCCCGACGGCTCGTACGTGCGC
Source organism: Streptomyces sp. NPDC048484 (assembly GCF_040651415.1). NCBI lineage: Bacteria > Bacillati > Actinomycetota > Actinomycetes > Kitasatosporales > Streptomycetaceae > Streptomyces > Streptomyces sp. NPDC048484. The sequence goes on along the minus strand of NZ_JBEZJY010000034.1, from coordinate 41,222 downwards.
CGCGACTACGACTTCAAGCTGATCGAGGAGGTGCCGGGCTACGGAGGGAGCGTGTACCTCCGTACGACGGACGAGGCGGTCAACGTCCTCGTGGGCGCCCTCGACACCGACGTCACCAGCGCGCAGATCGCCGCCGAGGTCAAGCTGGAGGTACTGATCAGCCGGGGCCGCCTCGCGGACGCGCAGCTCGCCGCCGAGCAGGCCCGCTACCGGACCGTGCAGTACTCGGAGACGCTCCGCAGGGCCCTGGACGCCACCCGGCGCAACGTCCGGGCGGTGGACTGGCTGCAGACCGTGCCCGACATGATCGCCGAGGCCCTGGACCACGTGGCCGACCGCTACCGGCACGAGAACGCGATCCTCACCAACATCCGCAAGGCGCGGGACGAGTCGGAGGACCCCGAGCAGAAGCGCCGGGCCGCCGAACTCGTCGACATCGTCAAGGACTGCATCCGCCGCCACACGCAGTTGCAGTCGCGGCTCCTGGAGGCCGGGCCGCTGTTCCGCGCCGAGCAGGACCGGCAGGCCTTCGCGACACCGATGACGACCTCGGGCATCGACCTGTACGGGCATCTCGTCGCCCCCGTGCTGCCCCTGCCGGTGGAGCAGGCGCTGCGGGTGACCGATGCCTTCTTCGCGCGCGGGACGGGGCTTCGCACCCCCGCCTCCGTCCGGGTCGGAGATCTGGTCGACCTGCTGCTGATCCCGCCGATGGAGCGGGAGCACCTCGGCGCCGAGATGCCCGAGCCGGACCTGATCGCCACGCCGGACGACAGCCGGTTCAGCGAGGAGCAGCTCGCCGCCGCCATGGAGCTGCTCGACCTGCCGGCCGACGCCCCGCGCCGGCTCTCCGGGCTGCTCGCGGACGCCCGGCGGCAGGACCCCGAACTGCCGTATCTGGTCGCCCTGCTGGCGGTGCACGCGGCCAGCCCGCCGGTCGGTACCGCCTATCGGCAGGGCGAGGAGAGACTGCTGTTCGCCGTGGACGACGGGACCGAACTGGACGATCCGGAGTTCGGCGGTGCGGACCTCGTCGTCGGCATGGCCCTGCTGGACGCCGCGGGGATGGCGGCCGACCGGACGGAGGTGGCATGAGCGCTCCGTCGGAAGAGGTGCCTGTCCTCGAATCGCCCGTGAAGTTCAAGGAGTTTCAGTCGTGACCGAGCATGTCGAGTGGAGTGACCCGGAGGCGGCCGCCGCGCCGGTGAGTGCCGCCGTCACTCCCGCCGACACCGCCGATGCCGCGCGGCTCGTGGCCTTCGGGCTGCAGCCCAAGACGCAGCCCGCGCGGGACCAGGAGTACACCGAGCTGCTGCGGCGCTATCGCGAGGATCCGCCCTTCGCGCGGCTCGCCGACGCCGTCGCCACCGGGCTCGGCCTCGTCGTGCTGGAGGTGTCCCCACGGGCCGGAATGGCGGTGACCGCCGCCGAGGACTCGGTGTTCGCCGTGCGCATGGGCGACTACGCGCGGCGGGCGTCCGCGGACTCGGGCGACCGGTTCCTGCACGGGCTCGCCCATCTCGCCGTCGCCGCCATGGCCTTCCCGAGGCCCGAGGACCTCGCGGACGACGGGTACATCGGGCGCGTGTCGGTCAACGGCGTCGACGCGTTCGTACGCCAGGCCTGCCGCCGCCTGGAGGAGCGGGCCGAGGAGCAGGGGGAGAACAGCGACCCGGCGACGGACGCGCCCGGACTTGAGGCCGCCTGGCGGATCTGGGCGCGGCGCAGCTCCGCCGGGGCCACCAAGGACGCGCGAAGACTGGCCGGTTCGACCACCGGCATCGTCGGCAAGGCGGCCGCGTTCCTCACCGACTCCGGGTTCCTGCAGCGCACCGGGGACGATGCCGGAGGGACGTACCGGACGACCGCCCGCTACCAGCTCCAGGTCCGGGACATGGCGGGCAGCGCCGCCCTGGCCGAGCTGCTGGAACTGGGCGTCGTGCCGGTGACCGACGGCACCGCGAGCCTGTTGCCCGCCGAGGACACCGAAGATCTGGAGCTGGCCGCCGACGCCGGACTGCCGTTCCACTCGTAACCGACCGAGCGACCGGCCGAATCACCGACCGGCCGACCGAACCACCGACCGCCGCAAGCCCTCTTCTCGACACCCCTTACGACAGACACCCCTTACGACTACGAGAGTCCGCCGCCATGTACGAGCTGTCCCGGGTCCGCCTCTACTCCATCGGGCCTGCCGGTGCGCGTTACGCCGACACCGTGCTGGACCTGCGCGGAGTCGGCGGGCTCGTGCCCGACCCCGCGCCCACGCAGGCGGAGTTCTTCGCGGAGGAGCCCGTCGGTCCGCCGCGACGCCCGGCACCCGCCGGAGTGCTCTTCCTGGAGAACGGCGGCGGCAAGTCCGTACTGCTCAAGCTGATCTTCTCGGTGATGCTGCCCGGCCACCGGAACACCCTGGGTGGCGCCAGCTCCGGTGTGCTGCGGAAGTTCCTGCTCGCGGACGACTGCGGCCACGTGGCGCTGGAGTGGCAGCACACGCTCACCGGCGAGTGCGTCGTGGTCGGCAAGGTCAGTGAGTGGCGCGGGCGACAGGTCTCCAACGACCCACGGAAGTTCGCCGAGGCCTGGTACTCCTTCCGGCCCGGCCCCGGGCTGAGCCTGGACAACCTGCCGGTCGCCGAGGCCACCGCCGTGCGCTCCTCCGTGGAGGGCGTATCGGGCGCGCAGGGCCGGCGCCGCACGATGAAGGGCTTCCGGGACGCGCTGACCGAGGCCGGCAAGGCGTACCCGCACCTCGAAGTGCACTGGGAGGAGATCCACGACCGGTGGAACGAGCACCTCGGTGACCTGGGCCTCGACCCCGAACTCTTCCGCTACCAGCGCGAGATGAACTCCGACGAGGGTGAGGCCGCCGGTCTCTTCGCCGTCAAGAAGGACTCCGACTTCACCGACCTGCTGCTGCGCGCGGTCACCGACACCCGGGACACCGACGGCCTCGCCGACCTGGTGAGCGGATTCGGCAACAAGCTGGGGCGACGGGCCGAACTCATCGCCGAACGGGAGTTCACCGCCGGATCGGCGGACCTGCTCGGACGGATCGTCGAGGCGGCCGCCGCGCGCTCCCGTGCGCGGGAGATCCACACGGCCGCCGAACGGCGTACGCGCACGCTGGCCCGGCGGCTCTCCGCACGCGCCGTGCTGGAGCGGGGCCGCACCGGCGACCTCGCCCAGCAGGTCACCACCGCCGCGCACCGGGTCACCGAGGCCGAGGGGTCCAGGGAGCGCAGCGCGCTGATCGCGGCCGAACTGGCCTACCGGCACGCCTCGTTGGCCCTCGCCGGGGCAGAGAGGGGTGCGGCCGCGCAGAAGAAGGAACTCGCCGACGCGCGCACGCTGCACTCCGCGTGGCAGGCCGCGGAAGCCGTGCTGCGCCACCGCGCCGCCGCCGACCGCTCCGCGCGCGTGGCAGCCGCGATCCTGGAGGCCGAGCGGGACGCCGCACCCGCGCTCGCCGCGCGTGGCCGGGCCGCCGTCGATCTCGTACGCGCCCTGCACAAGGCCGCCGAAGGGGCCGAGTCGGTCGCCAACGAGGAAGAGGAGCGGTCCGGCGCACTGCAGGAAGTCGGGGAGGCCGCCCACCGGGACGCGACGTCCGCCGCCACCGAGGCCCAGCGCGCCCGCAGCGAGGTCGGTCATCTTCGCCAGCGTCTCGGCGAGGTCGAGCAGGAGACCGCCGAGGCGGTCCGCGCCGGCTGGCTCGACGACACAGCCCCCGACGCGGACCCGGCCCGCGCCGCGCTCGCCGCCAGTGATGCCGAGAAGACCGCCGTCGCCTCGTGGGACACCGCGCGTGAGGCGTCCCGCCGCACCACGGACCATGCCCGTGAGGCCGCGTCCGCCGAGTCCCGCGCCGAGCTCACGGCGGCCCGAGCGGCTGATGCCGCGACGGCTGCCGAGCGGGCGTACGACGCGGAACGGCGTACTGCCCAGGCGCTGGCGGGCGAGGAGCGGCTGGCCGAGCTGCTGAGTCTGCCGGGGGCCTTCGGCGGTTCGGGGAGCGGGACGGACAGCTCAGGGCGCCCGTCATTGCCGCAGCCCAGGCGCGCGGACGCCACGCGGGACGGTGCCGGCGGCAGAGGCGCCTCGGCGGCCGGAAACCCTGAAGGCTCCGCGGCCGACGGCCCCCTCACTCCCCGGGAGCTGGATCACTACGCCGACGAGCTCCGGCAGCTTCTCGACGACGGGGTCGCCTCCGCGGAACGACAGCTCTTCGAGCTGCGGACCGCCGCGGCCGACGACGCCCGGATCCTCGGTGCCCTCGGAGACGGCGGGCTGCTGCCGCCCGGCCCCGACGTGCTGGCCACCGTGGAATACCTGGGCGAGCACGGCATCCCCGCGCTTCCCGGCTGGCGCTACCTCGCACAGGCCGTCGACCCCGTCGACCACGCGCGCGTGCTGGCCGCCCGGCCCGAACTGGTCGACGGTGTGATCATCACGGACCCTGACACCCACGCCCGGGCACGGGACGCCCTCACCGACGCCGCGCTGCTCCCGCGCTCCACCGTGGCCGTCGGTACGGCCGCCGCGCTGCTCGCCCCGACCCCGGCCCCCGGCGCCGGCGAAGGGGACCGTGTCGATGTGTTCCTCGTCCCGCCGAACCCGGCCATGCACGACGAGCACGCCGCCGACGAGGAGCGGCGGGCGCTGCGTACGCGCGCGGCAGGGCGGGACGACGAGATCCGCGAGCTGGCGGCCCGGCTCGCCAAGGACCGGGAGCTCGCAGCCCGGCTCGCCTCCTGGCGGACGGGCTGCCCGGCCGGGCGGCTCACCGAGCTGGCCACGGCGGCCGGTGACGCGCGCACGTTCGCCGAGGAGACCGAGGCCGAGCTGGCCGAGGCGCGTGCCGTCAGGACCGAGGCGGACGAGGCCGCGGCCGAGGCGGCCCTCGTACGGGACGAGAGGCAGGAAGCCGCACAACGGGCCCGGCGCGGGGCCGACGCCCTCGCCGGACTCGCCTTCCGGCTGCGCGAGCGAGCCGGCTGGCAGGTCAAGCTGCGGAAACTCGCCGACGAGGCGGCCGAGTCGGAGGCCCGCGCCCAGTCCTGTCTGGAGCGGGCCCGCGCCGCCGACGAGGACCGGCGCGGCACCCAGCGCGCCGCCGACGACGCCCGCCGCACGGCCCGTGCGCTGCGTGCCGAGCGGGCGGAGATCGCGGGCGCCCCCGACGACGTACCGGAAGAGGAGCCGGGCACCGCGAAGCCGTCCCTGCCCGCGCTCCGCGAGGCCTACCGGGCCGCCTCCCAGCTGTACGAGAAGGTCGGGGTCGGCGCCGATCTGCGCGCCGAGCAGGCCCGGGCCGAGAGCGACGAGAGCGCGGCGCTCACGGAGCTGAACCGGCTGACCAACAAGGTCCGCACGCGTGCCGCCCAGCTCCTGGAGTCCACCGACGGCTCCGACGGCCCCTCCCGGCAGGCCGCCGTGGCCCGCGCCGAGGAACTGGTCCAGCTCCTCGAAGGCCGTGTGTCGACCGCGAGCGAACAGCTCGGCCGGCTGCGCGGAGAGGCGGAGCGGCACGCGCCCGAGGACGGCGGCGCCCACACCGAGCTGCCCGAGGACCTCGTGCCGCGCGACGCCGGGCACGCGCAGAGCCTGCTCCGCACCGCCACGGGCGAACTCGCGTCCCGCACCGAAGCGCTGAGCCAGGCGCGTGCGGCGCACACCGAGCTGCTGGACACGCACCGCGCCGCCGAGGACGCGGCCGGCGGCTTCGACGAGACGGCGGCCCTGCTCCGTGACCTCCTCAGGGAACACTCGGACGACGAGCCGGAGGAGACCGAGCCCTATCCCGGCACGCTCGAAGAGGCCAGGCAGTCCGCCACCGAGGCCCGCCGCTCCCTGCGCGGTTGCGCGGCCGACCTCTCCGCCGCCGAGGCGGCCGTGCGCGAAACGAGCGACGTCCTCGTACGGCATGCCAACTCGACCCGTTACGAGCAGGTCCGCACCCCCGCCCGTCAGCAGATCCGGGAACTGCCCGCGTCCGCCCTGCCCGAGCACGCGCAGAAATGGGCGGACGCCTTCGCGCCCCGGCTGCGGGTTCTGACCGACGAGCTGGAGCAGCTGGAGCGCAACCGCGACTCGATCGTGGACCGGCTGCGCGGGCTGGTCGAGTCCGCGCTCGCCACGCTCCGGTCGGCCCAGCGGCTGTCCCGGCTCCCCGAGGGACTGGGGGAGTGGTCCGGCCAGGAGTTCCTCCGTATCCGCTTCGAGGAACCCGACCAGGCCACGCTCGCCGAGCGGCTCGGCGAGGTCGTCGACGACGCGACCAGGGCGGCGCTCAAGAAGAACTCCGACCTGCGCCGCGACGGTATGTCCCTGCTGCTCAGAGCGGTCGGCGCGGCCCTGCAGCCGAAGGGCGTCGCCGTGGAGATCCTCAAGCCCGACGCCGTACTGCGCGCCGAGCGCGTCCCCGTCGGGCAGATGGGGGACGTGTTCTCCGGCGGCCAGCTGCTCACCGCCGCCATCGCGCTCTACTGCACGATGGCGGCCCTGCGCTCCAACGACCGAGGCCGTGACAAGCACCGCCACGCCGGCACCTTGTTCCTGGACAACCCCATCGGGCGCGCCAACGCGACGTACCTGCTGGAGCTGCAACGGGCCGTCTCCGACGCCCTGGGAGTCCAGCTCCTCTACACCACAGGCCTGTTCGACACGACGGCGCTCGCCGAGTTCCCCCTGGTCATCCGCCTGCGCAACGACGCGGACCTGCGCGCGGGCCTCAAGTACATCAGCGTCGAGGAACACCTCCGGCCCGGTCTGCCGCGGGAGGCTCCCGCCGGGGAGACCGTGCACACGGAGATCACGGCGACGCGGATGTACAAGAGGCCGGCACAGAGCGCCCCTTAGGGGGCGCGGGGCCTCTTACGACCGGTCCTCTTTCAGGAGGTCGGCGCACTTCTCGCCGATCATCATCGTCGTGATGCACGGATTGACGCTGACGAGGTCCGGCATCACCGAACCGTCCGCGACCCGCAGCCGCTCGATCCCCTTGACCCGCAACCGCGCGTCGAGGGGAGCGGAAGCGTCGTCGTCCGCACCCATCTTCACCGTGCACGACGGGTGGTAGACGGTGTTGTGGGTCTTGTGGATGTAGTCGAGCAGTTCCTCGTCCGTCCGGACATCCGGCCCGGGAGCCAGCTCGGCCCCCGCCCACCCGCTCAGCGCGGGCTGCGCCGCGATACGCCGGGCCAGCTTCAGCCCGTACGTCATCACGCGCGCGTCGTGCTCGTGCGTGAAGTACCGGGGATCGACCCTGGGCTTGTCGCGGTAGTCGCGGGTCCGCAGCCGCACCGTGCCGCGTGACTTCGCGCGCGTGACGTTCGGAGTGAGACAGAACGCGTTCTCGGAGGTCGGATAGCCCCACCGTGCGGTGTTCATGTCGAACGGCACCGAGCCGTAGTGGAACATCAGGTCGGGCCGGTCCAGACCCGGTTCGGTGTCGTAGAAGATGCCGGCCTCCCACCACTGGCTGGACGTGGTCGTCATGGGCTGCTTGGCGTCCCACATGATGATGCCCTCGGGATGGTCCTGGAGGTTCTCGCCCACGCCGGCCGAGTCCACCACCACGTCGACGCCCACCTCGCGCAGATGCCCGGCGGGACCGATGCCCGACAGCATCAGCAGCTTCGCGCCGTCAATCGAACCGCAGGACACGATCACCTCGCGCCTGGCCCGTACCGTCCGGATGTGGATCAGGTCCGGGTCCAGGTACTCGGCACCCACGCAGCGCCGCCCGTCGAGCACGAGCTTCTTGGCGCGCACGCCGGTCCGGACATCCAGGTTCGGCCGCTTGCCGAGGATCGGGTGCAGATACGCGACCGACGAGGACTGCCGGATGTTGTTCTCGTCGGAGTTGATCTGGAACCAGTTGGCCCCGCGCACGACCGTCTTGCCGGTGTTGAACGGGGTGGTCGGGATGCCCGCCTGGGCGCAGGCCTCCAACAGGGCGGTGCCGCAAGGGTCGTCGCTCTTCAGCTGGCGCAGCTTCACCGGGCCGGTGCGGCCGTGGTGCTCGCCGGGAGCGTCGTTGTTCTCCAGCCGCTGGTAGAGCGGGAAGAGATCGGCCGAACTCCACCCCGTACAGCCCGCGGCGGCCCAGTCGTCCAGGTCCTGTGCCGGCGCCCAGAAGGCGATGCAGGAGTTGTGCGAGGAACAGCCGCCGAGCACCCTGGCGCGGGCGTGCCGCATGAAGCTGTTGCCGCTGGCCTGCGGCTCGACCGGATAGTCCCAGTCGTATCCCGACTCCAGCAGTCCCATCCAGCGGTCCAGCTTCATGACGGCGTCGTCGCCCACGTCACTGGGCCCCGCCTCCAGGACGCACACCGTGACGGACGGGTCCTCGGAGAGCCGGGCCGCGACCACATTGCCCGCGGTGCCTCCGCCGACCACGACATAGTCGAACTCGTCTTCGTTCATGGGGAGTTGACCTCCTTGGAGTCCTGGGAGTCCTTGTGTCGTTCTGCCTTCAGGTCAGGTCAGGTCGGATCGGATCGGGGAGGCGGAGGCGGGAGCGGGAACGGGTGTTCAGTCGGCCGTCGGCGTCGCCGCGGGGGAGGAGGGCGGAAGGGGTGCGTCGTCGGCCTTGTACTGGTGCTCCGCGAGCACTCCGGTGCGGTGCCGCTGCACGAACCAGTAGTAGGCGAAGCCACCGCCCATCACGATCCCGACGAACAGGACGGCACCCCAGCGCAGATACCAGTGGTACGGGGCGGCCGCGTTGTAGACCGCGGCGCGCGGCCAGATCAGGTTGAGCATCATGGCCGTGCCCCACACCACTGCGACGATGTTGACGAGCAGCCCCCAGCGGCCGAGCGAGAACTTGCCCTCGCCCGCGGGCTGCCACTTGCCGCGCAGCCTGGCCACCAGCATGGGCCCGGTGACCAGCAGATACGCGAGGTAGATCAGGATGATGCCGATGCTGGTGACCACGGTGAAGATCTGCGGCTGGCGGATGTTGACCACCAGGATCGCCAGCGCCAGGATGCCGATGATCACCGCGGGCAGGATCGGTGTCTGGAAGCGCGGATGGACCTTGGCCAGCTTGGAGGCGGCGGGCAGGTTGTTGTCCCGGGCCATCGCGAAGGCCAGCCGGATCGCTGCCGTGTGCACGGCCAGGGCGCACACGGTGACCGCGATGAACACGCACCACAGCATGGCCTTGCCCGCGTCCTCGCCGAGCACGTTCAGGACGACGTACTGCAGGCCGTCCGTGGACAGCCGATCACCCTTCAGGCTGGACACGCTCATCAGCGCGAGCAGCAGGATGAGTCCACCGAGGACGAACGAGGCGACGATGGCACGGATGATGGCGCGCGGCGCGTTGCGTGACGGGTCGACGGACTCCTCGCCGAGCGAGGCGGCCGTGTCGAAGCCGTACATCACGTACGCGGACGCCAGTGATGCGACCAGGAACGCGCCGAGGTAGCCGCCGGACTGACCCGTTCCCGTGCCGTTCGTCTCCAGCACGACGCCCGGCCCACGGGTGATGTGCACGGCGAACAACACGATCAGTACGACGGTCGCGATCAGCTCTATGAAGACGCCCGCCGTGTTGATCCTGGCCATCAGCTTCACACCGAGGGCGTTCACCAGGGTGGTGAAGACGATGAGGACGGAGGCCAGCAGAACGGCGTTGGTGGCGACGTCGTACTTGCCCGTCCCGTCGCCCACGAACTGGAACGTGGACGAGATCTGCGGCAATGTCAACTGATAGGCGAGAGCCACGGCCGCGATCGACACGACCGAGGCGATCAGCATCGTCCAGCCCGCCAGCCACCCTATGTGCGGATTGCCCACCTTCTTGGACCAGTTGTAGACGGAGCCGGCCACGGGATAGCGGGCGGCGAGTTCGGCGAAGCAGAGCGCGACCATGAACTGGCCGACGAAGACCATGGGCCAGGACCACCAGTAGGCGGGCCCGCCGCTGCCGTAACCGAAGTAGAAGAGCTGGAAGGTGCCGGTGAGGATGGAGATGTAGCTGATACCGGCGGCGAAGGTGTGGAAGTTGCCGAGCGTACGTTTCAGTTCGGGCTTGTAGCCGAACTCGTTGAGCTCCGAGTCGTCGTGGCTGTGCTTCTTGGGTGGTTGCTCCGGCGATTGCTCGGTGGTGGTCATGAGCGGACTCCTGGGAAGGGGTGGTTCTCCCGGGCGGGAGGGGAGTGCGGCTCGTGCGGGGTCGTCGCTGCGCGGGCGCTGGGTCGAAGGGAGGATCGGCGGACGCTGGATCGTACGCCGGTCGGTGCGGACTGGATCTTATGATGCGGAGCGCCGGATCCTACGGTGAAGTGCGGGGGATTCTGCGGGGGATTCCGCGGTTGCCGTCCTGGTGGCAGTGGTGGGGGCAGGGGAGGTGGCTGTCGTGGTGATCGCGGTGGTCGTCGAGACACGTGTCGAGGCGCGTGTCGAGTCGGGTCACGAGAACCAGCCCTGCGGACTCGGATTCGTCGTGCGCCAGATGTGTTTGGTCTCGCGGTACTCGGCGAGACCGGCCGGTCCGAGTTCCCGCCCGAACCCGGACTGCTTGTAGCCTCCCCACTCCGCCTGCGGGACGTACGGGTGGAAGTCGTTGATCCAGATCGTTCCGATGCGCAGTGCCGACGCGACGCGCTGTGCCTTCGCCTCGTCGGACGTGAAGATGCCGCCGGCCAGGCCGTAGATCGTGTCGTTGGCCAGCCGCACCGCCTCGGCCTCGTCGGCGAACCGCTCCACGGTCAGCACCGGCCCGAACGACTCGTCCTGGACGACGGACATCCGCCCGGAGCACTCGTCGAGCACGGTCGGCGGGTAGTAGAAACCGTCCGGGTGCGGGGGATCGGCGGGCCGCTCCCCGCCGCAGCGCAGGACCGCGCCCTCCGCAAGACCCTTGGCGACGTACTCCTCGACCTTCGCCCGGTGCGCCGCCGAGATCAGCGGCCCGGTCTGCGCCCGCTCGTCGAACGGCCCGCCCAGTCTGATCAGCTCGGCCCTGCGGACGACCTCGTCGACGAGGCGGTCGTGCAGGGAGTCCTCGACCAGCAGTCGCGCCCCGGCCGAGCAGACCTGCCCGGAATGCAGGAAGACGGCCGTCAACGTCATGTCGACGGCCGTCTCGAAGTCGGCGTCGGCGAAGACGATGTTCGGGTTCTTGCCGCCCAGTTCGAGCGCGACCTTCTTCACCGTCCCGGCCGCCGCGGCCATGAGTCCGCGTCCGGTGCGCAGGCCGCCGGTGAAGGAGACGAGGTCGACGTCCGGATGGTCGCCCAGCGGCGCGCCGGCCTCGGGCCCCGCACCGAGGACCAGGTTGGCCACACCCGCCGGCAACCCGGCCTCCTCCAGGAGGCGCATGAGGTGGATCGCCGTGTGCGGGGTCAGCTCGCTCGGCTTGAGCACGAAGGTGTTGCCCGCGGCCAGCGCGGGGGCGACCTTCCACGCCGTCTGGAGCAGCGGATAGTTCCAGGGGGTGATCAGCGCGCACACACCGACCGGTTCGTGTACGACCCGGCTGTCGACGCCCTCCGTGCCCGTTTCCACGACCCGGCCGGACTCGCTCGCGACGAGCCGGCCGAAGTAGCGGAAGCAGCTCTCGATGTCGTCGATGTCGTACTCGCTCTCCACCAGGCGTTTGCCGGTGTCGAGGGATTCCGCCCGGGCCAGCACGTCCTTGTCGCGTGCGAGCAGATCGGCGACCCGGAGCAGCAGGTCGCCGCGCTCGTTCGCCGGTGTCCGCGGCCAGGGACCCTCGTCGAAGGCGCGGCGCGCGGCCGCGATCGCGTCGGTGGTGTCCTCGCCGCCCGCCTCGTCGACGACGGCCACGAGTGAACCGTCGGCCGGACAGCGGATCTCACGGGTGCGCTTCTCCCGCGCGCCCGTCCAGGTGCCGCCGATGTAGAGATCAGCCATCCATGCCTCCCAGCATGCCTATGAGCCACTCGTGGAAAATCCCGATGTGGTGCTCGGTGGGCACCAGCACCCCGCCCCTGAGGTAGGCGCGGGACGCCATGGCGGGCTGCGTACGCTCGCATGCCTCGAAATCCTGGGCGTTGACCCGGTGGAAGAGTTCCACGGACTTCGACACGTCGGCGCCCGACTCGACGACCTCGGGGGCGTAGAGCCAGTCGCACTCCACGATCGTCCGGTTCGCGGCGCGGGGGAACATGCGGTGCAGGATGACATGGTCGGGGACGAGGTTGATGAACACGGCCGGTTTGACCGTTATCGCATAATAACGGCGGTCCTGGTCCCCGGCGAGCGCTGGAAGCCTTCCGAAACCCTCGCTGCCGTCGACGGTGAAGCCCTTGACCTCGTCGCCGAACTCGGCGCCGTGGCCCACGTAGTACTGGGCGGCGTAACCGTCCGCGAACTCCGGCAGCACATCGGTGAGTTCGGGGTGGATCGTCGCGCAGTGGTAGCACTCCATGAAGTTCTCGACGATCAGCTTCCAGTTCGCCCGCACGTCGTAGGTGATGCGTTTTCCGAGGGCGAGGTGCTCCGTGCCGTACTGCTCGATGGCCGCCACGTCTCCGAGCCGCTCGACCGCCGCGCCCGTCACCGTCTCCTCGAAGGACGGCGGCTCGTCGGCCAGGCACACCCAGGCGTAGCCGAGCCACTCCCGCAGCGCGACCCTGACCAGGCCGTAGTCCGTACGGTCGACGTCCGGCATCCTCACCAGGTTCGGCGCCGCGATCAGCTTTCCGTCGAGGTCGTACGTCCAGGCGTGATACGGGCACTGGAGGTTGCGCCGGACCTCGCCGGCCTCCTCCGTGCACAGGCGGGCGCCGCGGTGCCGGCAGATGTTCAGGAAGGCGCGCAGCTCACCGGTACGGGACCGGGTGACCAGGACGTTCTCCCGGCCCACCTGGACCGTGCGGAACGCTCCGGGCCGTGCCAGGTCGGCGCTGCGGACCGCGCAGCACCACATCGACTCGAAGAGCCGTTCCTGCTCCTGCCGGAAGATCTCCGGATCGGTGTAGTAGTGCCCCGGCAGCGTGGACACCAGGCTCGGCGGCAGCGGTCGGGAGGCGACGGAGGGGGAGGCGATGGCGGGAAAGACGGGGGGCGTCATCACGGGCGTGCTCCTCAGGCGGGCGCGGCGGCGAGGCGGTGGGGGTCGAACAGGCCGATCGGGTGACCGGTGGTGCCCGTCAGGGCCAGGTCGGCGAGGATCTCGCCGACCACCGGCACGAACTTGAAGCCGTGGCCGGAGAAACCGCAGGCCACGGTCACGGAATCGGGATGCGCGGGATGCCGGGCGATGACGAAGTGCTCGTCCGGGGTGTTGGAGTACATACAGGTGGCGGCCTTGAGGAACGCGCCGGGCAGATCGGGGATGCACCGAGCCATGTGGTCCGCCATCGACTGGATCTCGTCCGCGTGGACCGTCCGGTCGATGGTCTCCGGGGTGCAGACCTGACCCTTGCGGAAGAAGGCGACCTTGGCGCCCCGCTCCGGTCCGTCGATGGACGGGAACCCGTAGACCTGGACGTCGTCGGCGTCCTGCCAGATGTAGATGGGGTGGTTCTCCGGCAGGAAGGGCCGGACCCCGCCCCGGGGCTGGAACCAGTACATGACCTGCCGCTCGATGGTGAACGGCACCCCGAGGTCGGTGAGCAGCCGCGGCGCCCACGCGCCGGGGCAGATCACCAGCCGGCCCGCCGTGTAGGTGTTCTCCGCCGTGTGGACGCGTACGCCGTCCCGGTACGGCTCCCAGCGGGTCATCGGTTCCTCGAAGTGCAGGTCGGCGCCCTGCCGGGTGGCGAGCTGGAGATGCGCCGCGACCATGTTCTCGGGGCGGACCAGACCGGCCTTCTTCTCGTAGAGCGCGACCTCGTCGTCCTTCGGAGCGAGCGTGGGGAAGCGGCGGCGGATCTCGGCCGCGTCCAGCATCTCGTGGGGCAGGTCCCACTGCGTGGCCGAACGCAGCGAACCGGAGACGGTCGGCGAGTCGGGCCGGCCGATCATCACGCCGCCGCACAGCGTCGCGATGTCCCGGCCGGTGGCCCGCTCCACGTCCTCGTACAACTCGTACGCGCGCAGCAGCAGCGGCACGTACGCCGGGTCCTCGAAGTAGGACTGCCGGGTGATCCGCGAACCACCGTGACTGGAACCGCGGTTGTGGACCGGCCCGAACTTCTCGAGTCCGAGCACGCGCGCTCCGCGGGCCGACAGATGATGCGCGGCGGCACCACCCATACCGCCGAGCCCGACAACGATCACGTCATGGGTGGGGGACACGGGAAACCTCCGTTTCGACAGGGCGATCAACACCGGATACGGGTCATCCTCGGATCGAAGAGCGGCTCATCGGCCACGGTGGCCGCCACCTTCTCGCCGAAGTACTCGACGCAGACCCCCGTCCCGCTGGGAAGCACCGGCAGCCACGCGTACGCGACACACCGGCCCAGCGTGTACCCGTACGCCGCGCTGGTGACGTACCCCGCGGGGGAACCGTCGACGTACACCGGCTCCTTCCCGAGGACGACGGACGCGGGGTCGTCGAGCAGGAGCGGGGTGAGCCGGCGCGCGGGCTCGCCCTTCGACAGCAGCGCCCCCCTCCCCGTGAAGTCCCCCTTGTCCAGCCGGACGGCGAAACCGACCCCCGCCTCGTACGGATCGTGCTCGTCGGTCATGTCGACGCCCCACGCGCGGTAGCCCTTCTCCAGGCGCAGGCTGTTGAAGGCGGAGCGCCCGGCGGCGACCACGCCGTGCTCCCGACCGGCTTCCCAGAGCGTGTCCCAGAGGCGGAGCCCCAGGTCGGCAGTGGTGTACAGCTCCCAGCCCAACTCGCCGACGTAGCTCAGCCGCATGGCGGTGACGGGGACATGGCCGATGAACGTCTCCTTGGCGCGGAAGTAACCGAAGCCCTCGTGCGAGAAGTCGTCCCGGGTGAGCGGCTGGACGAGGTCGCGGGCGAGCGGCCCCCAGACGCCGACGCAGCAGGTGCCGGACGTGATGTCCCGGATGTGCACGCCGTCAGGGGCGTGCCTGGTCAACCAGTCCAAGTCCGCGGGGGAGTTGGCGCCCACCTGGAAGCGGTCGGGGCCGAGGCGCGCGACGGTGAGGTCGGAGCGGATGCCGCCCGTGCCGTCCAGGAGCAGGGTGTACGTGACCGCGCCCAGCCTCTTGCGGAGGTTGTTGGTGGTCATGCCGTGCAGGAAGTCGAGGGCTCCGGAGCCGGTGACTTCGAGACGGCGCAGCGGAGTCATGTCGTAGAGCGCGACCTTCTCGCGGGTCGCCCTCGCTTCGGCCGCCGCGATCGGCGACCAGTGGCGCGCCGACCAGGCGTCACGCTCGGGTACGTCCAGGCCGGCGGCGAGCGGGGCGTTCGACTCGTACCAGTGCGGATGTTCCCAGCCCCCGCCCTCCAGGAAGTGCGCGCCGAGTTCCCGCTGGCGGGCGTAGAACGGGCTGACCCGCAGGGGGCGCGGCTGCTCCATCGGCTGGAGCGGGTGCAGGACGTCGTACACCTCGACGAACTGCTGCGAGCCGCGCTCCCTGATGTACGAGGGCGAGCGCTGGGCGTCCTCGAAGCGGGTGAGGTCGCATTCGTGGACGTCGGTCTGAGGGCGGCCGTCGACCATCCACTCGGCCACGGCCTTGGCGACACCGGCCGAGTGGGTCACCCACACAGCCTCTGCCAGCCAGAAGCCCCGCAGCGCGCGTGCCTCGCCGAGAACCGGCATACCGTCCGGCGTGAAGGAGAAGACGCCGTTGAATCCCTCCTCGATCTCGCTCTCGCGCAGCGAGGGCATCAGCCGACGGCAGTCGGCCCAGCTCGGCGCCCAGTCCTCCTCGGTGAAGGGGAGGGAGGACGGCATCTCCATGTCGTCGGCGCGCGCCTCGTCGTAGGCGAGGACCGCGAACGGGTCCACGGGGAGCGGCTTGTGGGCGTAGCTGCCGATGCCGACGCGGTCGGTGTGCTCGCGGAAGTAGAGGTCGCGGTCCTGGAAGCGGAGAATGGGCCGTGGCGCCTTCGCGGTGGCGGCAGCCGGCTCGGGGAGGGGCTTCGTCCGCGCGTACTGGTGGGCGAGGGGTTGCAGAGGTACGGCGACGCCGGCCATCCGGCCGATGACCGGGCCCCAGAATCCGGCCGCCGAGACCACGTGGTCGGCGGGGAAGACACCCTGGTCGGTGACGACAGCGGTGACCCTGCCGTCCTCCTTCTCGATCCCGGTGACGGTGTGCCGGTCCAGGAAGCGGGCGCCGCGGCTTTCGGCCCGTTCCCGCTGGGCCCGGGCCGCGAGCAGGGCGTGGGCGAGGCCGTCGTCGGGCGTGTGGAATCCGCCGAGGACGGCCGACTCGTCGATCAGCGGCCAGAGTTCCTTGCAGCGGGCGGCGCTCACGATCTCGCCGCGTACGCCCCAGGAGGCGGCGTAACCCGCTCGGCGGTGCAGCTCGGCGAGCCGTTCGGGAGTCGTCGCCAGCTCCAGACCGCCGACCGGGTCGAAGCAGGAGACTCCCTCCACCTCAAGGGCGGTGAACTTCTCGACGGTGTACCGGGCGAAAGCGGTGAGCGTCCTGGACGGACTGGTCCGGAAGACCAGACCGGGCGCGTGGGAGGTGGAGCCGCCGGGAGCCGGCAGCGGACCCTGTTCGAGGACGGTGACGTCGGTCCAGCCGCGGGCGGTGAGTTCGTCCGCGAGGGAGCAGCCCACGATGCCGGCGCCCACGACGACCACACGGGGGTTCGTTTCGGGCCTGTCGGGCCTGTCGGGCCTGTCCGGCCCCTCGGGCGTGCTGGACGTGATGGACGTGCCCCTGCGTACGCTTCCCCCGCTGACGGGTTCCCGGCCGCTCACAGGACCACCACCGAGCGCAGCACCTCGCCGCGTTGCATCCTCGTGAATGCCTCCTCGACCTGGTCGAGCGCGATGGTCTCCGTGACGAACGCGTTGAGGTCCAGCAGGCCGTAGAGGTACTGGTCGATGAGGAACGGGAAGTCGCGGCTGGGCAGGCAGTCGCCGTACCAGGAGGACTTGATCGCGCCGCCGCGGGAGAACACGTCGAGCAGCGGGAGTTCGACCTTCGTCTGCGGGGACGGGACGCCGACCTGCACCAGCAGACCCGCGTGATCGCGCATGTAGAAGGCCTGCAGAAAGGTCTCCGGGTGGCCCACCGCGTCGATGGCGATGTCGACTCCGAAGCCGTCGGTGAGGGCGCGTACGGCCTCGACCGGGTCGGTGCCGCGGGAGTTGACCGTGTGGGTGGCGCCGAACCGCTCCGCCCGGTCGAGCCTCTTGTCGTCGATGTCGACGGCGATGACCTTCATGGCGCCGTTGAGGCAGGCGCCCGCGATGGCCGCGTCGCCCACGCCGCCGCAGCCGATGACGGCGACGGTGTCACCGCGCCCGACATTGCCCGTGTTCACCGCCGCGCCGTATCCGGCCATCACCCCGCAGCCGATCAGGCTCGCGGCCTCGGGGCGGGCAGCCGGGTCGATCTTCACCGCCTGGCCCGCCGCGACCACGGTTTTCCCGGCGAAGGCGCCGATGCCCAGCGCGTTGCTGAGAGGGGTGCCGTCGGGGAGGGTCATCGGCCGGGCGGCGTTGCGTGAGTCGAAGCAGTACCAGGGGCGGCCACGGCGACAGGAGCGGCAGGAACCGCAGGGGGCCCGCCAGGCGAGGACCACGTAGTCGCCGGTCCTGAGATCGGTGACGCCCTCGCCGACCGCCTCGATCGTGCCGGCCGCCTCATGGCCCAGCAGGAACGGGAAGCCGTCGTCGACCGCGCCCTCCCGATAGTGCAGATCCGTGTGACACACCCCGCAGGCCTGCACGGTCACGAGTACCTCGCCCGGACCGGGATCGGGAACGATGATCGTCTGCACCTCGACGGGTGCGCCCTTCTTCACAGCGACTACGGCACGGACCTCGTATGGCACGACCAAGCTCCTCTGCTGTTGCGCAATGCACTATGGGTTGCGCTATGAGGAACATAGTGAGAACGCCTCCGAGGGGCCGTCAAGAGGTACGGGTTAACCCTTGGCAAAAGGCGCGGGCGGCGTGAAATCCGACCGACACACAGAAGCGCGGGGCCAGCGGTTACCGGCCCCGCGCAGTGTTCCGTGTCCGTACGAAGCGCTGCCTCCACGGACTCCGCGGGCGGCGCGACCTCGGTCCGTGTCCGGTCGCGCTTCCGTCAGAAGCCGTATCCCATCCGGCGCGACAACTCGGTCGCGGCCGCAGCCGTGCGCTTGGCGAGTTCCGGCAGGCGGTCCGAGTCCAGCCGGTACACCGGGCCGGAGACGCTGAGCGCGCCGATCACCTTGCCGTCATGGGCGTGCACCGGCGCGGCCGTCGCGGCCAGGCCCAGCTCCAGCTCCTCCTGGGCGAACGCGTAGCCCTGCTCGACCACGGCCGCCAACTCGGCCCGCAGCGCGGCCGTGCCGGTGATCGTGCGCTCGGTGAAGCGCGGGAGTGCCCTGGCCAGCAGCCCTTCGCGGAGCGTCTCCGGCAGGTGGGCCAGCAGGACCTTGCCGCTGGAGGTGGCGTGCAGCGGGGTGCGCCTGCCCAGCCAGTTCTGCGCGGTGACGGCCGCGGCGCCGCGGGCCTGCATGATGTTGACCGCCGCGTTGTCGTCGAGGACCGCGATGTTGGCGGTCTCGCCCAGCTCGTCCGCGAGTTCGCGGCAGACGATCACGCCCTCCTGCGAGATGTCCAGGCGCACCGCTGCCGCCCCCGCCAGGCGTAGTACGCCGACGCCCAGGAAGTACTTGCCGCGGTCCTTGGCCTGGGCGACCAGGCCCCGGTTCTCCAGCACTCCCAGGAGCCGGAAGGCCGTGGACTTGTGCACCTCCAGCTCTTCGGCGATCTCGGTGACGCCCGCCTCGCCGAGCCGGGCGAGGATCTCCAGCACACTCACCGCGCGGTCCACCGACTGGACGGCGCTCCCCGCGCTTCTGCCCGGCTTCTCCGGTGTCCCCTCGGTGCGGCCGGCCTGCTTCTGAGTGCGGGTCATAGCTCAACTCTCACCACTTGGCGGCTCTGTTTGAGCCGCATCTGCCGGAAACCCTTGACGCGACGGGTGCCCCGCGCGGATTCTGTTGCGCATAGCGCTCCCTCGTGCGCCATGCGAAACATCATGTTACCGAAGAGTCCGGGACCGGGAAGGTCTCGGACCAGACCGGACCTGAGAGATCCAGGACTGTGGGTCCTGGACCGAGAGGGGGGCCCGTGATTCCCGTCTGCCGCCTTGATGACCTCCCAGTGGGCGAATCCGTCCGGGTCGAGACCGTGCCGCCCGTCGCCGTCTTCAATGCCGACGGCGAGCTGTACGCCATCGACGACAGCTGTACCCATCAGGACGCGTCTCTCTCCGAGGGGTGGCTGGAGGGCTGTCTCGTGGAATGCCCGTTGCACGCCGCCTCGTTCGATCTCCGCACGGGGCAGCCGACGTGCCTCCCCGCGCGCCGCGCCGTCCGCAGACACCGCGTCACCGTCGACGACGGCGTCATCCACGTCCACGTGGCAGCCGAGGAGGGAACGGCGGCATGACGATCTCTGGTGTGAGGGACGCGACAGCGCGTGCCTCTGGACTCCACTTTCCCACGGGCTCCGCCGGACGCGCCGCCGAGAGGGCCGGGGGTTCGTCCGGACCCGGCATCGACACGGCCAGGGGTGTGGCCGCGCACGCCTGCGCGGGGCCGGTCTCCGCGAGCGCCCGATCGGCACCCGCTCTGTGGAAGGGGCCCGGCGCATGAGGACCATCGCCGTCGTCGGGGCCTCGCTGTCCGGGCTGTACGCGGCCCGCGAGCTGCGCGCCCAGGGGTTCGACGGGCGGTTGGTGATCGTCGGAGACGAACCGCACCGCCCGTACGACCGCCCGCCCCTGTCCAAGGACTTCCTCACCGGCCGGTCGGGCGAGCAGCAACTCGCTCTCAGCGACGCCGAGGAGATCGACGAACTCGACGCGCAGTGGCTGCTCGGCAGCCGCGCCCGTGGCCTCGACGCCCGTGACCGCTCCGTCCTTCTGGACGACGGCCGCACCGTCTCCTGCGACGGCGTCGTCATCGCCACGGGAGCCTCCGCCCGCCGGCTGCCGGGCCGTGAACTCGCCGGAGTCCACACCCTGCGCACCCTCGACGACGCCCGCGCTCTGCGCGCCGAACTGACAGCGGGCCCCCGTCGTGTCGTCGTCATCGGCGGTGGCTTCATCGGCGCCGAGACCGCGTCCTCGTGCGCCGGACTCGGCCACGACGTCACCGTCGTCGAAGCCGCTCCGCTGCCGCTGGTGCCCCAACTCGGCGCGAGGATGGCGGCCCTGTGCGCCGCGCTGCACCGTCGCGGAGGCGTCGACCTGGTCACCGGCACGGGCGTCGCCGCCCTGCGCGGCGCCCCCGTGGTCACCGGAGTGGAACTCACCGACGGCCGTCTCCTCCCCGCCGAGGTCGTGATCGTCGGCATCGGTGCCACCCCCAACACCGAGTGGCTGGCGGACTCGACGCTCGCACTGCACGACGGCGTGCTGTGCGACGACGGCTGTGTGACGACTCTGCCCCGGGTGGTCGCCGTCGGTGATGTCGCCCGCGTGGGCGGAACCCGCGCCGAACACTGGACCAGCGCCACCGAACAGCCCCGGGTCGCCGTGCGCAACCTCCTCGCCGGGCGCACCGCGGAGACCGTACGCCCGCTGCCGTACTTCTGGTCCGACCAGTACGGAGCGCGGATCCAGTTCGCCGGACGGCGGCTCGGCACGGACACCGTCCGCGTCGCGGAGGGCACCGTCACCGACGGAGCGCCGGGCGAGGGCGGTTTCCTCGCCCTGTACGAGCGCGACGGCCGGACGACCGCGGTGCTTTCCGTGGACCGGCCACGCCCGTTCATGCGAGCGCGACGTGAACTCGGCCGCGGAGCGGGCGCGATGGAGGCGGCGGTCCCATAGGAAGAGCACCGCAACCCGAAACCGCAGGAGAGCCGCGCGTGCCGTCCTCTACGAGCTACGAGCTACGAGCGACGGGCTACGAGTGGGACAACTGACCCGCGCCGCCGCCCCGCCGGCGTATCCGCTCCTTGGTCCGCTCCGCCGTCCGCTCCTGGCGCCGGGCCTTGCGCCGCTCGCGACGCAGGGCCCGCGCCGTGCTGCTCGGCTGCGACACCACGCCGTTGCGCTGGTTCCACACCTGGCGGGTCACCCATACGTCCAGCGCGCCCCACGTGGCCGCCACCGTGCTCGCCACGCTGCTCAGCACCATGGGGAACGCGAGCCAGGAACCGGCCAGCGTGCAGAAGAAGGCGACCGTCGCCTGGATCAAAGTGACGGCGATGATGATGACGGCCCGAACCGCGGACGTACGCACGGGATCGGGCAGCCGGAGCCTGCCCGCAGGCTCCTCGACCCACAACGGCCGGTAGTACCCCCGGCCTTCGGCCTCCGCGGCCGGCTGCTCCCCGGTCTCCGGCAGAAGGCCGTCCTCGGTCTCCGCGGCCTCCGTCTTCGTGACACCCACGACGGGCATTGCCCCGGCCGCCGTCCCAGGCGCCGTTCCCGGCGCTGTCCCGGCCTCCGCCACCCGCTCCACCCCCGCCGCGATGGCCATCGCTGAAATGTCGGCCGGAATACCGTGGTCCGGGGCCTGTGGCTCCCGCTCCGCCTCCGCGATCGTGGCGACGCCCGTCCCGGGTGCCGCATACCGCTCCGCCGTGCCCATCAACTTGTCACTCCCCACCGCCTGACAGCCGCTCGCTCCGGTGTCACGAGACTCCGGCTCCCCATCGGCTGCCCGGCTTGCGATGTTTTACGCCCCCTGGCCGCGGCGACGGCCCTTGCGGCCGACTCCGCCTCCCACTTCTATACAGACAGACGCTCGACGTAAGCCGAAGATTCCCGAGATTCCCGGCGACGAAAAATTTCGGCCAACTGATCCGTTGTACGGACTGATTCGCACCGGTTGTCCCGTGTCGGATTCGGGGAGGCAATCTCCCGCAATGGACGGACAACTGCGGATGTCTCGTCCCGATGCGCACCGAGTCGACCCGGACGGGCCTTCGAGATACCTGTGGGTCGGTAGTAGGCTCACGCCGTTTGTTGACGTACATGTGTGCCCCTGGGCTCCGGGGGCCGAGCTGGGGGAGGCCATGCGCTTTCGCGGGAAGTCCATCCGCCGGAAGATCGTGGCGCTGCTTCTCGTGCCGCTCGTTTCCCTGACCGCGATCTGGGGCTTCGCCACCGTACTCACGGGACGCGAGGTCAACCAGCTGTTCGACACGACGTTCATCGTCCAGGAGATCGGCTATCCCACCGAGGACGTCATCAGCGTGCTCCAGGACGAGCGGCGCCAGACCCTCGTCTACCTCGCGGACCCCCGAGCCTCCGACGCCCTCACCGACCTGCGCCGTACCCGGTCCGCCACCGACGAGGCCGTGTCGAAGATCCGCAGGCACGCCAGGGACGCCGAGGTACGGGACGAGATGGGTGTCGACGCCACCGAGCGCCTCACCGCGATCCTGGACGCCTTCGACGGTGTCGGATCGCTGCGCCAGAGCGTCGAGGACAACACCGTCACCCGCGCGCAGGTCCTCGACCTCTACAACCGCCTGGTGGATCCCTGCTACATCCTTCTGTCCAACCTCCAGGTCCTCGACAACGTGGACGTGGACAAGCAGAGCAGGGCACTTGTCAACATGTCGCGCGCCCGTGAACTGCTCGCGCGTGAGGACGCCCTGCTCGGTTCCGCTCTCGTCGTCGGCAAGGTCACCCGGGACGAGGCCCGCGACATCTCCGACCTCGTCGCCCAGCGCACGCTCATGTACGAGATCAACCTGCCGCAGCTGCCCTCCGCGGAGCGCACCCGCTACGACCGTTACTGGAAGAACGCCTCCACGGCGCCCCTGCGCGTGGCCGAGCAGTCCGTCCTCGCCTCCGCACCGGGTACCCCCCGCGGAGTCAGCGCCAAGAGCTGGGACGGCCTCGCGGGCGGGGTCCTCGACGGTCTCGACAAACTCAACACCCAGGCGGGCGACCGCTTCCAGGACCGGGTCAGCCCCGTCGCGGTCGGCGTCATCGTCAAGGCCGCCATCGCCGGCGTACTCGGCCTGGCCGCGGTGCTGGTCTCGCTCTTCATGTCCGTACGCATCGGCCGCAGCCTCATCCGTGACCTGCGCCGACTCCGCCAGGAGGCGCACGAGACCGCCGGGGTCCGGCTGCCCAGCGTGATGCGGCGTCTGTCCGCGGGCGAGCACGTCGACGTCGAGACCGAAGTCCCGCGGCTGGAGTACGAGAAGAACGAGATCGGCGAGGTCAGCCAGGCACTCAACAGTCTCCAGCGGTCGGCCGTCGAAGCCGCGGTCAAGCAGTCCGAACTGCGCAGCGGCGTCTCCGAGGTCTTCGTGAACCTCGCCCGCCGCAGCCAGGTCCTGCTGCACAAGCAGCTGACCCTGCTCGACACGATGGAGCGCAGGACCGAGGACACGGACGAACTCGCCGACCTCTTCCGCCTCGACCACCTGACGACCCGTATGCGCCGGCACGCGGAAGGCCTGGTGATCCTCTCCGGAGCGGCCCCCTCCCGGCAGTGGCGCAAGCCGGTGCAGCTGATGGACGTCGTACGCGCCGCCGTCGCCGAGGTCGAGGACTACGAGCGCATCGAGGTCCGGCGGCTGCCGCGGATGGCCGTGACCGGGTCCGCCGTCGCCGACGTCACCCACCTCGTGGCCGAACTCCTGGAGAACGCCACGGTGTTCTCGCCGCCGCACACCGCCGTACAGGTGCTCGGCGAGCGCGTCGCCAACGGGTTCGCCCTGGAGATCCACGACCGGGGTCTCGGCATGGCCGCCGAGGCGCTCCTCGACGCCAACCTCCGCCTCGCCGAGACTCCCGAGTTCGAGCTCTCGGACACCGACCGGCTGGGTCTCTTCGTGGTCAGCCGGCTCGCCCAGCGCCAGAACGTACGCGTCTCCCTGCAGCCGTCACCGTACGGCGGGACGACCGCGGTGGTCTTCGTGCCGGACGCGCTGCTCTCGGACGACGTGCCCGACACCAACGGCATCGGATTCCGGCTCGACCGGGCACTTTCCGCGAAGAGCTCGAAGAGCTCGAAGAACGAGGCCGACGAGGGCCGCAGGGCCGCGTTGTCCCAGGTACCGGTCACGCTGCCCGGTCTGTCGACGTCGATCCTCGACGGGCCGGTCGAACTGGAGGCGCCCGTCGGCCCGGACGACGAGGACAGCGACGGCGGCAACATCTTCCGCCCGCGCCGCTCCGTCGCCGGGGCCGCGGGGGACGCGACACAGGAGACCGCGCGCGAGCCGTCACGCTCCTCCGACGGCGACGAGCGGCCCGATGTCCCGCTGCCGCGCCGCCGTGCTCCCAAGCTCGTCAGCTCCCACGGGCGTCCCGTGACCCAGACCACACCGCGGCGCGACGAGATGACCGGCCACGCGGACACCGGCGAGGTGGCGGAGCTGCCCCAGCCGGCCCAGGAGACGTCCGAGCGCTCCGGCGTGCTCGAAGAGCTGCCGCAGCGGTCGAGGAGCGCCAGGCGGGGGCCGGCACACCGTGAGGCCGGGGACTCGCTCGCCGCCCGCCGGGGCGCGGCCGACGACTGGCCCGCGGGCCAGGGCACCGACCCGGCGGACCGTGAGCGTCGTCCGGCCCCGGACCGGGGCCTGAACCGTGGCGGCGAGCCCACAGGGACAACGGGAAGGGCCGCAGAGCCAGGTGGCACGGTCATGCCCGGACCGGGCGCCAGGGAAAGGGAAGGCGGAGACGGTGAAGCCCCGGCCCTGCCCCGGCGTGGGTCGCGTCGAGGTACGGAACCGAACGGCGCTCGCCCCGGCGACCCGGTCGGCAGCGCAGGCGCCCGCCCCGCCGGAGCGGGCGGTACCGGCCCGCTGCCCCGCCGGGTCCGGCAGGCCAATCTGGCCCCGCAGCTCAAGGACGGGCCCGACCGGCGCGCCGCGAGCGACGAGGCCCGCTCGACGACACCCACGGAGCGTGACGCCGACGAGGTACGCAGTCGTATGGCCTCGCTCCAGCGTGGCTGGCAGCGTGGCCGCGAGGAGAACACCGCGGGCGACGAGGCCCAGGACGGCACAGCACCAGGAACGACTAAGGGAGACGGCCGATGACCGCACCGAAGGCCGCCGGCCACACCACGACCACCACGGCGACGGGGCAGCTCAACTGGCTCCTCGACGATCTGGTGGCGCGTGTCGCCAGCATCCGCAAAGCACTCGTGCTCTCCGGAGACGGCCTCCCCACGGGGGTCTCCACTGACCTGACGAGGGAGGACAGCGAACATCTGGCCGCCGTCGCCTCCGGATTCCACAGCCTCGCCAAGGGCGTCGGCCGTCACTTCGACGCGGGCAGCGTCCGGCAGACGGTCGTCGAACTGGACGAGGCATTCCTCTTCGTCACGGCCGCCGGCGACGGCAGCTGCCTCGCCGTCCTCGCGGACGCCGATTCCGACGTCGGGCAGGTCGCGTACGAGATGACCCTGTTGGTGAAGAGGGTCGGCGTACATCTCGCTGCCGCTCCGCGCACCGAACCGCCCGCGGGCGGGTAGTGGGACGGCATGAGCGGAGACGGTCAGGGGACGCCCCACTGGTTCGACGACGAGGCCGGACCGGTGGTCCGTCCGTATGCCATGACGCGCGGCCGCACCACCAGTGTCGGCCAGCACCGCCTCGACCTGATCGCGATGGTGGTGACGGAGCAGTACGCCGAGGACCCGGAGGCGGACAACTCGCTGTCCCCGGAGCATGTGGACATCGTCGAACTCTGCCGTGACGCCCCCCAGTCGGTCGCCGAACTCGCCACCGGACTCGACCTGCCGATCGGGGTCGTACGCGTCCTCATAGGCGACCTGGTGGAAGACGAACTGGTCCACGTGACGCGGCCGGTACCCCCGGCGGAGCTGCCGGACGAGAGCATCCTGCGTGACGTGATCAGCGGCCTCCGAGCACTGTGAACCGGGCACTGTGAACCGCGAGCCCGCACGGCCCCGCCCACGCGGTATCACCACAGCACGTGGCACCACCACAGCACGCGGCATCACCGAAGCACGTGGACACCACCGAAGCAGGAGAAGAGATCGATGATCTTCGGGCGCACTGAACGCGGCAAGGCCCCGGTCGAGCCCGTCACCCTCAAGATTCTCGTGGCGGGCGGTTTCGGCGTGGGCAAGACCACCCTGGTCGGCGCAGTCAGCGAGATCAAGCCGCTGCGCACCGAGGAGCTGTTGACCGAGGCGGGCCGGCCCGTCGACGACACCAGCGGCGTGGAGGGCAAGCACACCACCACGGTCGCCATGGACTTCGGCCGCATCACGCTCCGCGAGGACCTCGTGCTGTACCTGTTCGGCACACCGGGCCAGGACCGCTTCTGGTTCCTGTGGGACGAACTCGCCACCGGAGCCCTGGGCGCCGTGGTGCTCGCCGACACCCGCCGCCTGGAGGACTGTTTCGCGGCGGTCGACTACTTCGAGCGGCGCTCCATACCCTTCGTGGTGGGCGTCAACTGCTTCGAGGGCGCCTCCCGTTACCCCGCCGAGGACGTCCGCCAGGCCCTCGACCTCGGCTCCGGGGTCCCCGTGGTCCTGTGCGACGCCCGGGGCCGGGACTCGGTCAAGGAGGTCCTCATCGAGGTCGTCCAGCACGCGATGGCGTACGCGGCCGACCGCCGGCACACCCTCACCACCTGAGCACGCGGCTGCCGTCGGACCGTACCCGCCCGAGGGGTACCCGGCCACCGCGCCGAACCGGGCACGAGTACGGCCCGTACCCCCGCCGACCGGGGTACGGGCCGCAGTCCTCAGCCACGGAACCCGTGCTCCACGCGCGCGTGGAGCACGGACAGGCGTCTCAGAGCCTGTGTCACATCCCGCTCAGTCCTCGTGCCAGCCGAAGCTCTTCTCCACCGCCTTGCGCCAGTTGTGGTACTCGCGGTCACGGACCGACGCCTCCATGGAGGGTGTCCACTCGACGTCCTTCTGCCAGTGCGACTTCAGCTCGTCGAGGTCGTTCCACACCCCGGTCGCCAGACCGGCCGCGTACGCCGCTCCGAGACAGGTCGTCTCGGAGACCATCGGGCGGATCACCGGCACGTCGAGCACATCCGCCTGGTGCTGCATGAGCAGGTTGTTCTTGGTCATGCCGCCGTCCACCTTCAGGGTCGTGATGCGCACCCCGGAGTCCTGGAACATGGCGTCCACGACCTCACGCGTCTGCCAGCTCGTCGCCTCGAGGACGGCCCGCGCCAGGTGTCCCTTCGTGACGTACCGCGTCAGACCCGTGACGACTCCGCGCGCGTCGGAACGCCAGTACGGTGCGAAGAGGCCCGAGAACGCGGGCACGATGTACGCGCCGCCGTTGTCGTCGACACTCGCCGCGAGCGTCTCGATCTCGTCGGCGGTACGGATGATGCCGAGCTGGTCGCGGAACCACTGCACCAGCGCGCCGGTGATCGCGATAGACCCTTCGAGGCAGTAGACCGGCGGCTCTGTGCCGATCTTGTAGCCCATCGTGGTCAGCAGCCCGTTCTTCGAAGGCACGGGATGGTTCCCGGTGTTGAGCAGCAGGAAGCTGCCCGTTCCATAGGTGTTCTTGGCCGTGCCCACGTCGTAGCACGCCTGTCCGAACACGGCCGCCTGCTGGTCACCCAGCGCGGACGCCACCGGGACCCCGGCGAGCTGGCCGACGGCGGTGCCGTACACCTCGGACGAGGACCTGATCTCGGGGAGGACCGCCTCGGGCACGTTCATCGCGGAGAGGATGGTCTGGTCCCACTGAAGCGTTTCGAGATTCATCAGCATGGTGCGGCCTGCGTTGGTGACGTCGGTGACGTGCCGGCCGCCGTCGGTGCCACCGGTGAGGTTCCAGATCAGCCAGGAGTCGATCGTGCCGAAGGCGATCTCGCCGCGCTCGGCGCGGGCCCGCAGTCCCGGCACGTTGTCGAGCAGCCAGGCCGCCTTGGGCCCGGAGAAGTAGCTGGCCAGCGGCAGCCCGGTCTGCTCGCGGAAACGGTCCTGCCCGTCCGAGCCGCCGAGTTCGTTGCAGAGCGCGGAGGTACGGGTGTCCTGCCAGACGATCGCGTTGTGCACGGGCTTGCCGGTGGCGCGGTCCCACAGGACCGTCGTCTCGCGCTGGTTGGTGATCCCCAGCGCGCTGAGCTGGTCGGCGCGGAGCCCGGCCTTCGCGATCGCGCCCGCGACCACGGCCTGTACCTTCGACCAGATCTCGGTGGCGTCGTGCTCCACCCAGCCGGGCTTGGGGAAGATCTGGCGGTGCTCACGCTGATCGACGGCGACGATCGCGCCGTCCTGGTTGAAGACGATGCAGCGGCTGGACGTGGTGCCCTGGTCGATTGCGGCGACGAACTTGTCCGTCATGACGTCCCCTTCGTCGGTTCCTGCGGAAGGCCGCGCTGGATCCTGTCGTCACACTGCCGTCGGCGGACGGGAATGTGACGACAGAGCCTAAAATGCCACGTTGAAGATGACCCCGGACAGCGCTCCGCCGATCAGCGGCCCCACCACCGGGATCCACGAGTAACTCCAGTCCGACGTGCCCTTGTTGGGGATCGGCAGGATGGCGTGGGCGATGCGCGGGCCCAGGTCACGGGCCGGGTTGATGGCATACCCCGTCGGACCGCCGAGCGACAGCCCGATGCCGACCACCAGGAACGAGACGATCAGGATGGCGGTGCCGGACTGGCCGAGCCCCTCGGTGAGCCCGAAGGCCAGGATCGGCAGGACCAGCCCGACGGTCGCGATGATCTCCGTGATGAGGTTCGCCACGGGATGGCGGATCTCGGGCGCGGTGGAGAAGATCCCGAGCGTCGGCTGCGCGATCTCGTCCTGGGCGTTGGCCTGGAACTGCGCGAAGTAGACCAGCCAGCACAGCACCGCGCCGAGGAACGCGCCGACCATCTGCCCGGCGATGTAGATGTGGACCTGGTCCCAGTCCCCGGTGTCGATCGCGATGCCGATCGTCACCGCCGGGTTGAGGTGCCCGCCGGACAGCGGCGCGGCGGTGTACGCGCCGGCCATGACGCCGAAGCCCCAGCCGAAAGCGATGACGATCCAGCCGGCGTCCTTCGCCTTGGAGTAGTTGAGTACGACACCGGCGACCACTCCGGCGCCGAAGAGGATCAGAATCGCTGTGCCGATGACCTCACCGACGAAGACATCTCCATTGCTCATGGCGGCTCCTAGGGCCAAGCCCGGGGCGATCCGCCCCGGTCCACCGTGCAGGGTGCGTTCCCATGGCTACTTCAGCCGAGGGCAGGGAGATCCCGCGCCCCGCCCGGCGTCCGTGACGAGCGTGCCTTGGCAGTCGAATCGCCCGTGGGGGATGGCCCGTTGACGCGGGCAAGGGCCCGCGTGGCGCAATGCCTGAATACGCCGGAATGCGACGACGCCGACTGACACCGGAAGTGTTCACCGGCACTGTGGGAGCGTCAAGGTCGCGGGCGACAACGGTTCACGCCCCCCGCTTTCGGCCAACCGGTGGTCGCCCGATGACCAGTTCCCCGCACGCGTCGACGACGCCCCGACCCGCGCCGGATCCCGTGGCCCGGCAACAGCCCGCCACCTCACCTGACGGCGATCACGGACGACCCGTGCCCGAACAGCCCCTGGTTCGCGGTGACTCCAACCCGGGCCCCCGCGACCTGCCGGTCGCCCGCCGTCCCCCGCAACTGCCAGGTGAGCTCGCAGACCTGGGCGATGGCCTGCGCGGGAACAGCCTCCCCGAAGGAGGACAGCCCGCCGCTGACGTTGACGGGTATGCGTCCGCCGGGCGCTGTCGTGCCCTCCCGCAGGAGCTTGGCCGCCTCGCCCTCGCCGCACAGCCCCAGGTCCTCGTACCACTGCAGCTCCAGGGCTGTGGACAGGTCGTAGACCTCGGCGAGCGAGAGGTCCTCCGGGCCGATCCCCGCCTCCTCGTACGCCGCCCGTGCGATCGACGTGCGGAACGTGTCGGCCGCCGGCTCCACCGCGACCGCCGAGTCCGTCGCGATGTCGGGCAGGTCGAGCACGGTGTTGGGATAGCGCGGGGTCACCGTGGACACCGCGCGGATCCGCACCGGTTCCGCGGCCCCGTGCCGACGAGCGAACTCCATGCTGGACAGCACCATCGCCGCCGCGCCGTCCGAGGTCGCGCAGATGTCGAGCAGCCGCAGCGGATCGGCGACCACGGCCGACGCGGCGACCTCCTCGGCCGTGACCCGTTTGCGGTAGCGCGCGTTCGGATTCAGCGCCCCCATGGCCGAGTTCTTCACCTTGACCTGCGCGAAGTCCTCCAGGGTGTCTCCGTGGACCGCCATCCGCCGCCGCGCGTACAGCCCGAAGTACGTCGGATTCGTCGCCCCGAGGACACGGAACCGCAGCCAGTCCGGATCGTCGGGTCTGTCCCCGCCCGGAGGCCGGAAGAACCCCTTCGGTGCCGCGTCCGCGCCCACCACGAGCACCACGTCCGCGAGACCCGAAAGGATCTGCGCCCGGGCCGTGTTGACGGCCTGCGCCCCAGAGGCGCACGCGGCGTACACACTCGCCACCCGGGCACCCTGCCAGCCCAGCGCCTTGGCGAACGTCGCCCCCGCCACGTACCCGGGATAACCGCCACGCACCGTGTCCGCGCCGACGATCGAGCCGACCTCCCGCCAGTCGAGGCCCGCGTCGGACAGTGCCGCGCGCGCCGCCGTCGTCCCGTACCCGACGAATCCGCGCCCCCACTTGCCCCAGGGGTGCATGCCCACGCCGAGCACCGCCACATCGCCCGTCATGCCGGCACCCCCGTCGGTCGCCAGTGCCAGGTCGTCCAGGTCGTCTCAGCGTCCTCGTTGAGCACGCCCGGGACGACCTCCACCTCCATGCCCACCGCCAGATCGGCGACACCGACCCCGGGAACCGTCTGTCCGAGCACCACGAGGCGCTCCAACGACAGTTCCACAGCGATCAACGCGTAGGGCTGCCAGTCCAGTTCCGGTTCGGACACATACGGTGACGGCGGCCGGTACCGGCTGTCCGTGTAGGACCAGACGCGGCCGCGTTTCGACAGCGGCACCTCCTCCAGATCGACGCCCGGGCAACCCGGATTGCGGCAGAAGGCGTCTTCCCGGGGGAAGAACACGGACGCGCAGGCCGAGCAGCGCGTGCCGAGGAGCCGGAAATCGTCCCCCTCGCCGGTGAACCAGCCGGTGACCACGGGTGTGCGAGTACGCGACAAGGTCCCTCCACGGCGCTGGATCTGACGGAACGTCAGAAGTCTGCCACGGGCGACACCGATTGGGCAGTGGCCCGGAGTGCGCCGCCGAGAACCGCCGGGGCCTCCTGGGCGTCCGACCATCGGTAGGGACGGCCGGGGCCCACGGGGGTGGTTCCGGCCGTCCCTCGCCGCCAAGTCGCGCATATCGCCCGCCCAGGGGCCCGCTCCGGGCGGCTGATCGGGCCCGGGTTGTATCCGATCACTTCCCTCGGGGAACCCGCGCCTGATAGACGCATGCATCATGAGACGACTCACCACAGCGGTACGCGGTCTCGTGACCGCGTTCGCCGCCCTGCTCGCCGTTGCCTCCGGCAACGCCACCGCGAGCGCGACAGCCGGACCGAAGGCCCCCGACGACTTCGTGGCCCTCGCGTCCGTGGACCCCACGATCATCGAGGAGATCCGCTACTTCACCCCGCACAACTTCGTGGGTGAGCGCATCGACGGCTACCGGCAACCGCTCTGCATCCTCACCAGGCCCGCAGCCGAGGCTCTCCACGCGGCGCAGCAGCAACTGCTGCCCCAGGGCTACTCCCTGAAGGTCTACGACTGCTACCGGCCCCAGCGCGCCGTCGACCACTTCGTCCGCTGGGCCGAGGACCTCGACGACCAGACCATGAAGGGCGAGTTCTACCCCGAGGTCGACAAGACCCGCCTGTTCGAGGACGGTTACATCGCCGAGAAGTCCGGCCACAGTCGGGGCTCCACCATGGATCTCACGCTCGTGAAGGTCCCGGCGAAACCGACCCGTCCGTACGTTCCCGGAGAGCCCCTCGTGCCCTGCTTCGCGCCCCAGGGCGAGCGGTTCCCGGACAACTCGTTGGACATGGGCACGGGGTATGACTGCTTCGACACCCTGTCGCACACGCTCGACCCGCGCGTGCAGGGGCAGCAGCGCGCCAACAGGCTGCTCCTGAAGGACACCCTCGAAGACCTCGGTCTCGTGAACCTCGCCGAGGAGTGGTGGCACTTCACCTACAAGCCGGAGGCCTACCCCGACACGTACTTCGACTTCCCGGTGTCGGCGAAATCCCTCGTCGCGCCCCACTGAGGTCCTGCAGAGGGCCTGTTGAGAGCCTCTTGAGGTCTTACTGAGGCAGTCAGCCAAAACGACCATGTGATCATCGGATACAGTCCCGGGCGTGTCTCCATCCCAGATCCCGCCCGCCAACTCCGCGCCGGGCACCCACTGTTCAAGCTGCGGCGCACCCTACGGAGAAGGCGTCTCCGGCTGGCCCCGTGCCTGCATCTCCTGCGGCGGCGTGGCCTACCGCAACCCGTTGCCGGTCGCGGTGGCCATGCAGCCCGTGTACGACACCAAGGGCGCGGCCCTGGTCGTCGTCACCCGCACCATCGCCCCCGCGCGCGGGGGTGTCGCTCTGCCCGGAGGGTTCATCGACCACAGGGAGGACTGGCGGCAGGCCGTCGTCCGTGAACTCAAGGAGGAGACGGGCATCGTCGCGGCGAGCCGCGACGTACGGCTCGTCGAGGCGCTGAGCTCACCCGACGGGCACCTGCTGCTCTTCGGAGCCCTCCCGGAGCGTCCCGTGACCGACCTGCCGCCGTCCGTCGCGACGGACGAGACCGAGGGCTGGCACCTGCTGCGCAGAGCGACCGAACTCGCCTTTCCGCTGCACACCCTGGCGGCCCGGATGTGGTTCGAGGGCCGGTACATCTGAGGGGCCCGCCGGCCCTGCCGGGGAGGTATGCCGGCAGGACCGAAGCCGACGGGCCTCTCGCAGGTGCCGAGGAACCCTTCGGCACTCGGCCATCAGGTCTCCAGCCCCCGCACCCGGACGGGAACGGACGGCTCGTCCGGGCCGTCGTCCCCGTCCCGCTCCACGACCACGCGCTTCCCCTGCCGACGCGTCACATAGCGTTCGATCTCCGGCTCCTCCCAGCCGTTCCCGGAGTCGGTGACCACCAGCCCGCCCCCGGTCCGTCCGGGGGCGGGCGCCCACACCTCCAGCTCCACAGAGCCGTCGTCACCGCGAACGGGCAGGACGGCGCCCGCCCGGACCAGCACCGGAATCCGCGACAAAGGGGCGTCTACCACCACCCGGCCGGGCCCGTCGTACGCCTCCTCCGTCAGCACGTCGTACCAGCGGCCCCGCGGCAGCTGCACGGCACGCCGATCCGTGCCCGGATCCAGCACAGGAGCCACCAGAAGACAGTCACCGAGCAGGAAGGCGTCCTCGCAGTCGCGCAACGCCCTGTCCTCCGGTGCACCCCACCACAGCGGCCGCACATACGGCGCCCCCGTACGCCGTGCCAGATGTGCCAGCGTCATGAAGTACGGCAGCAGCCGCCGCCGCTCGACGAGTGCCACGCGCGCGTGCTCCAGGACCTCGGCACCGAACTCCCAGGGCTCCCTGCGACCCGCTCGCAGGCTCGCGTGGGTACGGAACAACGGCAGATACGCGCCCAGCTGGAACCACCGGAGATACAGCTCGGGGGAGGGGCTCCCGTCGAAGCCGCCCACGTCGGGCCCCGAGTACGGCACTCCGCACAGACCGAGCCCCATCACCAGGGACAGCGACGCCCGCACACCGGGCCACCCCGTGGCCACATTCCCGGACCAGGCCCCTCCGTAGCGCTGCATCCCCGCCCAGCCGGAACGCGAGAACAGGAACGGCCGCTCCTGGGGTGCCAGTTCGCACAGCCCCTCATAGGCCGCCCGGGCCATGGTGAGCGCGTACACGTTGTGCGCCTCGCGATGGTCGCCGCCGAAACCCTCCAGATCGTGCCGCGCCGAACGAGGCAGCGTGGACTCGCCGAAGGCGGTCAAGGACACGGGTTCGTTCATGCCGTGCCAGAAGCCGGCGAAACCCTGCGAGAGCCGCTCCTCGTAGAGCCCGCCCCACCATCGGCGCGTACGCGCGCGCGTGAAGTCCGGATGGACCACCTCGCCCCGCCGGGCCACACCGCGCACCACTTCTCCGGCGGAGGTCCGCACGAAGGCGTCCTCGGCGTTCCCGCTGTCGTACACGGCGTTTCCGGGCTCGGCCCCGACCGCCGGATCCACGACCGACACCAGCCGGACCCCGTCCCGGCGCAGCTCCTCCGCGAGCACCGGCAGTTTGGCGAAGCGGTCCCGGTCGACCGTGAACACCCGGTGCGCGTCGAAGTGGTCGATGTCCAGATGCACGGCGTCCAGCGGCAGCCCGTGCTCGTGGTAGCCGCCCACGATCCGCCGCACCTCCTGCTCGCTCCCGAAGCCCCACCGCGCGTGATGGTGCCCCAGAGCCCAGGCCGGTGGCAGTGCGGCGGCGCCGGTCAGGGACGCCCAGGTCTGCAGCACGCGCGCGGGAGTGCCCACCATCACCCAGCAGCGCAGGGGCCCACCGTCCATGCGCAGTTCGCTCGCCCCGGCCCGGTCGTGCCCCGACCCGGCGCCCTCCTCACCCTCGCGCAAGATCACGGAGCCGTCCCAGGAGTTGTCGTGGAACACGAGATGCGTGGCCGCGTCGGCCACCACCATCTGCACCGGCAT
This sequence comes from Streptomyces sp. NPDC048484, assembly GCF_040651415.1. Taxonomy (NCBI): domain Bacteria; kingdom Bacillati; phylum Actinomycetota; class Actinomycetes; order Kitasatosporales; family Streptomycetaceae; genus Streptomyces; species Streptomyces sp. NPDC048484. Next base: position 6,539 of record NZ_JBEZJY010000034.1, on the reverse strand, counting down.
GGTGAGGTACAGCGGATCGTCATTGGGCCCGAAGGCATGCCCGGGATCGGTGTTCCACAGCCGGTACGTCCCGTCGCGCAGCCGGGGCCCCGAAGCACGCCCGCCGAGGCCGAAGAAACGCGCGTCCGCGGCCACTTCGGACCGCTGCCTCCAGCGGCCCGCTCCACCACCGGCCGGCTCCCACCATCGCGGCGGCATATCACGCCGCAGGCTCACCCCGCCCGGCGTGAGCACCTCCACAGCGCCGTGCCGGGAGACGACCACAGTCATCCGCTCCGACACCACCCGCCAGGCACCGTCCTTGTCTGGCTCGAGGAGGGCCCGGGGGTCCGGTTCGGGAGCGGCGTCCGCGAGCGCATACGAAGGCCCGGGCCCTGCCCCGTCCCAGCCCCAGAAGACAGCCCCGCCGGCTGTGACGGTGATCCGCAGCTCCGACCGGGTGAAGCGGACGACGCCGCCGCCGGGCGCGGGCTCCATGGACAGCACAGGACCGGGAGTCCGCGCACGTTCGGCGCCGCGCGCCGGCAGCCCCGCGGCGTCGGTACGCCGCCTGCGCCACGCGGCCCGCACGGTGAGCAAGCCCTGGGCCGCCCCCGCCGAACCGACCGTCTTCATCGAACGCACCAGGTCACGACCGTTCATGCTGCTCAGCCTGCCACCCGAATGGGCCTACGAGTGAGTCGTTCAACTTCCGTTCACCCATGGCAGGACCACATGTTCACGAGCCGGACTATGTGGGGCCCACCCTGGTGTCAAAGTCGATCACATGGCATCGTCCGTCTCAGCCGCGTGACGCGCACACCCCAGCTCGTGCGCGGTACACGCACACGACGCGCGCAGTCCGGGAGCCGCCCCATGACCTCATCGAATCCCACGCCGCTCTGGCAGCCCGACCGGGAACACATCGCCCAGGCACAGATCACCCGATTCCAGGCCTGGGCCGCCGAGCACCACGGAGCCCCCGCCGAGGGCGGCTACGCCGGGCTGCACCGCTGGTCCGTGGACGAACTGGACACGTTCTGGAAAGCCGTCACGGAGTTTTTCGACGTACGGTTCTCCACCCCCTACGCGCGCGTGCTGGGCGACCGCTCGATGCCGGGGGCCCAGTGGTTCCCCGGAGCCACCCTCAACTACGCCGAGCACGCCCTGCGAGCGGCCGACACCCGGACGGACGAACCGGCTCTCCTGTACGTCGACGAGACCCACGAGCCCCGTCCCGTCAGCTGGTCCGAACTACGCCGCCAGGTCGGCTCCCTGGCCGCCGAACTCCGTGCCCTCGGCGTACGCCCGGGGGACCGGGTCAGCGGATACCTCCCGAACATCCCGCAGGCCGTGGCCGCTCTCCTCGCCACCGCCGCCGTCGGCGCGGTATGGACGTCCTGCGCCCCGGACTTCGGCGCCCGCAGCGTCCTCGACCGCTTCCAGCAGGTCGAACCCGTCGTCCTCTTCACGGTCGACGGCTACCGCTACGGAGGCAAGGAGCACGACCGCCGGGGCACCGTCGCGGAACTGCGCCGCGAACTGCCCACCCTGCGCGCCGTCGTGCACATCCCGCTGCTCGGCACCGAGCCCCCCGAAGGCGCCCTGGAATGGTCCGCCCTCACCTCGTCCGACGTGGCCCCCCTCTACGAAGAGGTGCCTTTCGACCACCCCCTCTGGGTGCTCTACTCCTCCGGCACCACCGGCCTGCCCAAAGCCATCGTCCAGTCCCAGGGCGGCATCCTCGTCGAGCACCTCAAGCAACTCGGCCTGCACTGCGACCTGGGTCCCGAGGACCGCTTCTTCTGGTACACGTCCACCGGCTGGATGATGTGGAACTTCCTCGTCTCCGGCCTCCTGACGGGCACCACGATCGTTCTGTACGACGGCAGCCCCGGCTATCCGGACACCGGCGCCCAGTGGCGCATCGCCGAACGTACCGGCGCCACCCTGTACGGCACCTCGGCGGCGTACGTCATGGCCTGCCGCAAGGCGGACGTCCACCCCTCCCGCGACTTCGATCTCTCCCGGGTCAAGTGCGTCGCGACCACGGGCTCGCCCCTGCCGCCCGACGGATTCCGCTGGCTGCACGACGAGGTGCGCGACGAACTGTGGATCGCCTCCGTCAGCGGGGGCACCGACGTGTGCTCCTGCTTCGCGGGCGCGGTCCCCACCCTCCCCGTCCACATCGGCGAACTCCAGGCCCCCGGCCTCGGCACCGACCTCCAGTCCTGGGATCCGAGCGGCAAACCCCTCACCGACGAGGTCGGCGAGCTCGTCGTCACCAACCCCATGCCGTCCATGCCGATCCGCTTCTGGAACGACCCCGACGGCAGCCGCTACCACGACAGCTACTTCGACACGTACCCCGGAGTGTGGCGCCACGGCGACTGGATCACCGTCACCTCGCGTGGCTCCGTCGTCATCCACGGCCGCTCGGACTCCACCCTCAACCGCCAGGGCGTACGCATGGGGTCGGCAGACATCTACGAGGCGGTCGAACGCCTGCCGGAGATCCGCGAGTCCCTCGTCATCGGCATCGAACAGCCCGACGGCGGCTACTGGATGCCGCTCTTCGTCCACCTCGCTCCAGGGGCCGTACTCGACGAGGCCCTCCTCGGCCGCATCAAACAGACCATCCGGGAACAGCTCTCACCGCGCCACATCCCCGACGAGGTCATCGAAGTCCCCGGCGTGCCGCACACCTTGACCGGCAAACGCATCGAGGTCCCGGTCAAACGCCTCCTGCAGGGCACACCCCTCGAAAAGGCGGTCAACCCCGGCTCCGTCGACAACCTCGACCTGCTCCGCTTCTACGAGGAACTGGCCCGCTCCCGCGCCTGACCCCCGTCGACGGTGCAGGCCGAGAGGCGTTGTCAGTGCCGCCGGTTACGGTGAGTGAGCATTGATCACCGCGCACAGGGGGAAAGATGGCGCACACCCAGCACCAGACCATGCGACGCGTCCTGCGCCGCGAAATCGCCGGAACCATCGGCCTGTTGACCGACGAGCAGGACTTCACCGCGATGCGGCGGCGTTACCGCACCTTCGCCTTCGACAACCACGCGAGCTACCTCCAGCAGATGGAGAACCTCCTCCGCACCCTCGCATCCCAGGGCGGCCACACCACTGTGGCGCTCTTCGACCCCGAGGAGTACGCGGAGTTCTGCGCCGAGAACGGCGTGAACCCCGACTGCGCGTCCAGCCGCACCCGTTTCACGGCGGAGCTCGCCGCGACCGGCGCGACCGTCCCCTATGAGGGCCAGGCCCTCAACGCCCTCGTCCCCCACCTCATCGACGAAGCCGTCCGCCAGGCCACCTGGGAGTACGCGACCACGCTTCTGTCCCGCCTCGGCAATTGCGCGTCCTGCGGCGAGGACATCGGCCGAGCGGCCTTCCTGCGCGCCTCGGATCTGCTCGTCCGCATCATCGAGACGTCGGGCGACGGTGAGCGGCACCTCGTGTGCAGTGTCTCCACCGAGCCGGAGACACTCGTCGCCGTCCTGCGCACCGAAGGCGACCAGCACGGAACACCGCACCTCGACGAGGCCGAGGCCCTCGAATTCACCACCGTCCTCGCCCTCGGCATCGCCACCCGAAGCGCCGGGGGCCTCGTCATGCGCACGAGTACGGGCCACGCGACCGACCGGGTCTACGGCTGGCGCCTGCGAGGCGGGGGACTGGAACCCCTCACTGCCGCAGAAGTCTTCGACGCCTACTGCACAGACGTCGAATCCGGCGACCTCGTCTCCCCTGAATCGGGCGTCGACTACTGCGCGCCACCGGACCTCGGCGGTGACGGGCATACGACCGCACACAGGCACTGAACACACGAGGGGCGCCGCACCCTGCGGTGCGGCGCCCCTCGATCACAGCCGCTCAGCGCCGATGGCGCGCGGCACGACGACTACTCGCCGGACAGCACCGCCTGAGCCGCCGTGCGCGCCTCTTCGGCGCTGTCGCAGGCACGCGCGGCAGCCGCGGCCCGCTCGCACTGCGCCAGCGTGTACTTGGCCAACGTCGCACGGACGTAGGGAATCGACGCCGCACCCATGGAAAGAGAGGTGACCCCCAGACCGGTCAGCACACATGCGAGAAGCGGGTCCGAAGCGGCCTCGCCGCAGACGCCGCAGCTCTTGCCCTCGGCCTCGGCCGCCTCGGCGGACATCGAGACCAGGTCGAGCAGCGCGGGCTGCCACGGGTCCTGGAGCCTGGACACCGCGCCCACCTGACGGTCGGCGGCAAAGGTGTACTGCGCGAGGTCGTTGGTCCCCAGCGACAGGAACTCGACCTCCTGCAGGATCGAGCGCGCCCGCAGGGAGGCCGACGGGATCTCGACCATGGCACCGAACTTCGCCCGCAGGCCCGCTGCACGGCACGCGTCGGCGAACGCCTTGGCGTCCGCACGGTCCGCGACCATCGGAGCCATGACCTCGAGGTAGACGGGCAGACCCTCGGAGGCCTTCGACAGTGCCGTCAGCTGCGTACGCAGCACGTCGGGGTGGTCGAGCAGCGCCCGCAGACCACGGACACCCAGCGCCGGGTTCGGCTCGTCGGCCGGTGTCAGGAAGTCGAGCGGTTTGTCGGCGCCCGCGTCGAGCACGCGCACCACGACCCGCCCCTCGGGGAAGGCCTCAAGCACCTTGCGGTACGCCTCGACCTGCTTCTCCTCGGACGGCGCGTTCTTGCTGTCGTCGAGGAAGAGGAACTCGGTGCGGAACAGGCCCACGCCCTCGGCACCCGCCTCGACCGCCGCCGGAACGTCCGCCGGACCACCGATGTTCGCCAGCAGCGGGACCTTGTGCCCGTCGGCAGTCGCACCGGGCCCGGTCGACGCGGCGAGCGCAGCCTTGCGCGCGGCCGCCGCGGCCTCCAACTCGGCCTTCTTCTCCGCACTCGGGTTCACGAAGATCTCACCGGTGCTGCCGTTCACGGCGACCATCGTGCCCTCGGCCAGCTCACCGGCGCCCGGCAGCGCCACCACGGCCGGCACACCGAGAGCCCGCGCCAGGATCGCGCTGTGACTCGTCGGCCCGCCCTCCTCGGTCACAAAGCCGAGGACGAGCGCCGGGTCCAGCAACGCCGTGTCGGCCGGCGCCAGGTCACGAGCGATGAGGACGTACGGCTCGTCGCTGTCGGGGACACCGGGCATCGGAACACCGAGCAGCCGGGCGACGATGCGGTTCCGCACGTCGTCGAGGTCCGCCACACGGCCCGCGAGGTACTCACCGGCATTGGCCAGGAGAGCGCGGTACGCGGCGAACGCGTCGTACACCCCGCGCTCCGCCGTGCTTCCGACCGCGATACGCCGATCGACGTCGGCCATGAGCTCCGGGTCCTGAGCCATCATGGCCTGGGCCTCCAGAACCTCCTGGGCCTCGCCGCCCGCCAGGTTGCCGCGCGCCATCAGGTCGGCCGCCACGGCTTCCACGGCCTTGCGGGCGCGCCCCTGTTCGCGCTCCGCGTCCTGCGCCGGTATCTGCTTGGCCGGCGGCTCCAGCACCGCTGTTCCCATGTGCCGAACCTCGCCGATCGCCACACCGTGGCTCACGCCGACGCCTCGCAGCGTTGTCTCCATGTCACCCGTCTCCGATAGGGCGGCGGGCCTGCCGCCGTGAAGTTGTGCCGTACCTGCCGTCGCGGACGGCGATGAAGTCAGTTCCAGCTGAAGAGAGCGTCGCCAGCCTTCACTTCGCCGTCAACGCTGACGTCGGAGAGGGACTCAGCGGTGGCCTCCAGTGCCACGATGGGACAGACGGGCGACTTCCCGGCCGCTTCGACCGCGGCCGGGTCCCAGCGCACCACGGCCTGCCCACGCTGCACGGTGTCACCCTTGTTGACGAGCAACTCGAAACCCTCGCCGTTGAGCTGAACGGTGTCGATGCCCAGGTGCGTCAGTACTCCATGACCTTCGTCGTCGACCACGACGAAGGCGTGCGGGTGGAGGGAGACGACGACGCCGTTGATGGGCGCCACGGCTTCGGATGCCTCCCGAACGGGGTCGATCGCGGTACCGGGGCCCACCATGGCTCCGGAGAAGACCGGGTCGGGTACGGCTGCGAGTCCGATGGTGCGTCCTGCAAGAGGGGACGTCACGGTGGTCATGGGAAGCCTCCCGGGGGCGGGGATTCAATATGGGCCGTCACTGCCTGTCCCGGACGGCGCACTGTTGAGCAGCGTAAGTCATAAGAAGTGACGGTTCCCCGCCAGAGGACCCGGTTGGCGGTCCTCGTGCACAGCGCAATCGATTTGCGCACGCTCCGGAGCCCGCTGTAGAGTCGTACACCTGCTTGGGGCGGAGTGATGCGACTGTGCGTCCTCGCCTGGCAGCACTCAACTTGTCAGATCCTATTCTCAGGGCCTGGTTCCGCATGTTCGCGGAGCGGTGGTCAGAGAGACGGAAATTCACTGATAGAGTTTGGGAACACGAAGGGAAGCGCCCGGAGGAAAGCCCGAGAGGGTGATTACAAAGGAAGCGTCCGTTCCTTGAGAACTCAACAGCGTGCCAAAAATCAACGCCAGATATGTTGATACCCCGTCCATCACATTGTGGTGGGTGG
>NZ_JBEZJY010000033.1:0-120420 GCF_040651415.1 Streptomyces sp. NPDC048484 | reverse complement strand
ATCGGCATGCGGAACATGGTCATGCCGGGGGCGCGCATGCAGATGATGGTGGTGATGAAGTTGACCGCGCCCAGGATGGTGCCGAAGCCGGAGAAGGCCAGACCCATGATCCACATGTCGGCGCCGATGCCCGGCGAGCGGACCGCGTCGGACAGCGGGCTGTAGGCGAACCAGCCGAAGTCGGCCGCGCCCTGCGGGGTGAGGAAGCCACCGACCGCGATCAGCGAACCGAACAGGTACAGCCAGTAGGCGAACATGTTCAGCCGCGGGAACGCCACGTCCGGCGCACCGATCTGCAGCGGCATGATCCAGTTCGTGAAGCCGGCGAACAGCGGCGTCGCGAACATCAGCAGCATGATCGTGCCGTGCATCGTGAACGCCTGGTTGAACTGCTCGTTCGACATGATCTGCGTGCCGGGACGGGCCAGCTCGGCGCGCATGAACAGCGCCATGACGCCGCCGATGCAGAAGAACGCGAACGACGTGACCAGGTACATCGTGCCGATCGTCTTGTGGTCCGTGGTGGTCAGCCACTTGATCACGACGTTGCCCGGCTGCTTGCGCCGGACCGGCACCTCGTTCTGGTAGTGCTCGGTCTCGGCGGCACCCTGAGGTTCGTTGAGGATGCTCACAGTACGTTCGTCTCCCGTTCCTTCTCGTGGTCCGTCTGCTCGATACCGGCCGGGACGTAACCGGTCTGGCCCTTCTCGGCGAGCTTCTTGAGGTGGGCCTCGTAGCGCTCGGGAGAGACGACCTTCACGTTGAAGAGCATCCGGGAGTGGTCGACGCCGCAGAGCTCGGCGCACTTGCCCAGGAAGGTGCCCTCCTTGTTGGGGGTCACCTGGAAGGAGTTGGTGTGGCCCGGGATGACGTCCTGCTTCATGAGGAACGGCACCACCCAGAAGGAGTGGATGACGTCGCGCGAAGTGAGGACGAAGCGGACCGTCTTGCCCTTGGGGAGCCAGAGGGTCGGACCGGGGTTTCCGGTCTGCGTGTTCTCCGTGCCGGGCGTGCCGACGTCGTAGACACCGCCGGCGTTCGCCGGGAATTCCTTCTTGAACCGCTGCGGGATCGCGTCGAGGTTCTTGTCGGTCTTCGCGTCACCGGTCGCGCCGTCGACGTTCTCGATGTAGTTGAAGCCCCAGCTCCACTGGAAGCCGACGACGTTGACCGTGACGTCGGGCTTCTTGTCGAGACTGAGGAGCTTCGACTCGTCGCGGGCTGTGAAGTAGAACAGCACCGAGACAATGATGAGGGGGACCACCGTGTACAGCGCCTCGATGGGCATGTTGTACCGGGTCTGCGGGGGAACTTCGACCTTGCTGCGGCTGCGCCGGTGGAAGAACGCACTCCACAGGATCAGGCCCCATACCAGCACGCCCGTGACGAGTGCTGCGGCCCAGGAACCCTGCCACAGGGAGAGGATCCGGGGACCCTCTTCAGTCGTGGGGGTGGGCATACCAAGGCGGGGGAAGTCCTTGTATGTGCAACCGGTGGCGGTCGCCAGGACCAGTCCCGCAGTCAGTGCCTGCAGCAGCTTCCGCCGCATCGGGCGCCGCGGCGAGCGGTCGGAGCCGTAGGGACTCACGTAGCGCCTTCCCGAGAGTCTCGCCCGCGCGGTCGGCTGCGGCCTTCTCGCTGGTAGGTCGCCGCCCTGCGTCGGGCAGGGGTTTGGATGTTTATGCGGACCAAACCCTACTGGACGCTTTTTGGGGTCGCGCGGGGAGGGTCCCCAACGCGCCGCCACTCACCCCGAAGGGGTGGAACCGGGGGCGCCGGGACGGATGTGACGGGCCGTTCGCGGGTCACCTCCGGCGCGCCTGAGCTCGGGTGGTGCGGTACGTGGGCGGCTGCGGGGTCCGCTGCGGCTGCCCGCGCAGCCGCGGCCGACACACCACCCCCAGCACCCCACACCGCAGGGAGCGTTAGCGTGACCCCGTGTCCTACTTCGACGCCGCATCGTCCGCCCCTCTCCATCCCGTGGCCCGTCAGGCCCTGCAGGCCTCGCTCGACGAGGGCTGGGCGGATCCGGCCCGCCTCTACCGGGAGGGGCGGCGCGCCAGGCTCCTCCTGGACGCCGCCCGCGAGGCCGCCGCCGAGTCGGTCGGCTGCCGCCCGGACGAGCTGGCGTTCACCTCGTCCGGCACGCGCGCGGTGCACACGGGAATCGCCGGCGCGCTCGCCGGACGCCACCGCGTCGGACGCCACCTGATCGTGTCCGCGGTCGAACATTCTTCGGTACTCCATTCAGCGGAGGCGCACCGGCACGAGGGCGGAACGGTGTCCGAAGTGCCCGTTCTGCGTACGGGTGCGGTGTCCCCCGGCACGTACGCAGACGCCCTGCGGCCCGACACCGCGCTCGCCTGCCTCCAGTCCGCCAACCACGAGGTGGGCACGGAGCAGCCGGTGGCCGCCGTCGCCGAGGCGTGCCGCGAGGCGGGGGTGCCGCTGCTGGTGGACGCGGCGCAGTCACTGGCCTGGGGACAGGTCGAAGGCGGCTGGTCGTTGCTGACGGGCAGCGCCCACAAGTGGGGCGGGCCGGCGGGGGTCGGACTGCTCGCGGTGCGCAAGGGCGTGCGGTACGCGCCCCAGGGCCCCGCCGACGAACGGGAGTCGGGGCGTTCTCCCGGCTTCGAGAACATCCCGGCCGTCGTCGCCGCGGCGGCCTCCCTGCGTGCCGTACGGGCCGAGGCCGTCGCCGAGGCGGCCCGGCTGAGGGAGTTGACGGACCGGATCCGCGCCCGGGTGCCTGAACTGGTCCCGGACGTGGAGGTGGTGGGCGATCCGGTTGCCCGGCTCCCCCATCTCCTGACCTTCTCGTGTCTCTATGTCGACGGAGAGACTCTGCTGCACGAGCTGGACCGTGCGGGGTTCTCCGTCTCGTCCGGATCGTCCTGCACGAGCAGCACGCTGACGCCCAGCCATGTGCTGAAGGCCATGGGCGTGCTGAGCGAGGGCAACGTCCGGGTGTCGCTCCCCCCGGGCACACCGGCACAGGAGGTGGACCGTTTCCTGGAGGTTTTGCCGCGCACGGTCGCGGCGGTCCGCGAGAAGCTGGGCGCCCCGGCGACCGCCACGGCGACGCCGGTCCGGGCCGGCACCGACACCCCGGGCCCCCTGGTCGTGGACGCCCTCGGCAGGCGCTGCCCCGTCCCCGTGATCGAACTCGCCAAGGTGATCACCGACGTCCCCCTCGGCGGCACCGTCCGCGTCCTCTCGGACGACGAGGCGGCCCGCCTGGACATCCCGGCCTGGTGCGAGATGCGGGGCCAGGAGTACGTGGGAGAGGAGCCGGCGGAACGGGGAACGGCGTACACCGTCCGCCGGCTCACGGAGTGACCTCCTGGACCAGGTGCTCCTGCTAGACCAGGTGCTCCTGAACCTCCGCCGCGGCGTCATGCCCGTACGCCTTCGTGAACCGGTCCAGGAAGTGCGACCGCCGCAGCTGGTACTCCTGCGTGCCCTTGGTCTCGATGACGAGCGTGGCGAGCATGCACCCGACCTGCGCGGCCCGCTCGTGCGGGACACCCCAGGCCAGTCCCGACAGGAAGCCCGCACGGAAGGCGTCCCCGACCCCCGTCGGGTCGACCTTCGCGGTCTCCTCCGGGACGCCGACCTCGATCGGGTCCGAGCCGACGCTCTCGATGCGTACGCCGCGCGCCCCGAGCGTCGTCACCCGGTGGCCGACCCTGGCGAGGATCTCGGCGTCGGTCCAGCCGGTCTTGGACTCGATGAGCCCCTTCTCGTACTCGTTGGAGAAGAGGAAGGTCGCTCCGTCGAGGAGCAGGCGGATCTCGTCGCCGTCCATGCGGGCGATCTGCTGGGAGAAGTCGGCGGCGAAGGGGATCGCGCGGCTCCGGCACTCCTCGGTGTGCCGGAGCATCCCCTCGGGGTCGTCCGCGCCGATCAGGACGAGGTCGAGTCCGCCCACCCGGTCGGCGACCTTCTTGAGCTCGATGAGACGGGCCTCGCTCATGGCACCGGTGTAGAAGGAGCCGATCTGGTTGTGATCGGCGTCCGTGGTGCAGACGAAGCGCGCGGTGTGCAGCACCTCGGAGATCCGGACGGACTCGGTGTCGACGCCGTGCCGGTCCAGCCAGGCCCGGTACTCGTCGAAGTCGGAGCCCGCGGCCCCGACCAGGATCGGCGAGGTGCCGAGCTGGCCCATGCCGAAGGCGATGTTCGCGCCCACGCCGCCCCGGCGTACGTCCAGATTGTCGACCAGGAAGGAGAGCGAGACCGTGTGCAGCTGATCCGCGACCAGTTGGTCGGCGAAGCGGCCGGGGAAGGTCATGAGGTGGTCGGTGGCGATGGAGCCCGAGACAGCGATACGCACGACTAGGACACGCTCCTGCGAGGAGGGGGATTGACAGTTCACGCTACCGGGTCGGCGCCCGGCCGAGAGCGGGTCCCACCGGAGTCCTCCGGAGTCCTCGATTTCGAAGCAGGCAAAACTACCCAATAGTAGGGCTTTTCCGTCCGCCTTCCGGTGCATACGGTTCCGGTATGACGAACCTCAAGCTCCCTGGCGAAGCTCCGCTCGGCCTCGAAGGACTGGAAGGCCCCGAAGGCGGTCTCGCGGAGCTGCGGGGCGACTGCGCGCGCATGGTCCCGCACTGGGAGGCCCCCGTTCGGATCATTGCCCACCCGGTGTCCCCGGCACTCATCCACGGCGTGACCGTGCCGCCGGCCTCCGCCCGCCTGCTCGACGCCATGTCCGACTACGGGGACTGATCTCCCGGAGGGCGCGCGGCGCGAGCGCGCGTTTCGAGTTCTCTCCTTACCGATTCGAGCCCTCTCCTTACCGAAGGGAACCGCACGCTCCCCCGCCGCGTCCCATCGCTGTCCCCTGTAAAGGGGAGGCAGGATACGACCCTGCTGTGCCCTGACCCGGTCAGGGACGGGTTCCTTGGGGCGACGGCGTGGCAGAAGGAGCAATGCGGTGGACACCGAGCGACCCGACAACGACGCGGCCGAAGCCGCCGACGAGGACCAGCCGCGCCGACGGCGTTCGCCGGTGGTCGTCGCCTCGGTGGCGGCCGCGGTGCTTCTCGTCGGCGGCGGCGGGGCGTACTTCGCCACCACCGCGTCCGGCGGATCGGGAGGCGGCGACAGCTCCGGTGAGCCGGGCGGCGACGGGACTCCTCCGCTCCTCGCCCTCGACGGCTACACGCAGAGCGGTGCGAGCGGCACCGCCGGCACCAGCGGCATCGCCCCCGGCGAGCCCGACCCGAACGGTGCGACCTACCGCGCCGAGGGCGAGCTGCCCGACGGGCCCTCCTCCGCGGCCGTCTACCGGGCGAAGGGCCAGGTCACCGCGGCCGAGGTGGCGAGGCTCGCGAAGGCTCTGGGCGTGACGGGCACACCGAAGGCGGAGGGCGACGCCTGGAAGGTCGGAGCCACGAAGGACGCTTTCGGGCCCGGCCTGCGGGTGAGCAGGAAGGCGCCCGGCAGCTGGACGTTCAACCGCTTCGCGCCCGGCACCGACAACTGCAAGGGCACCACCACGTGCGCGAGCAGGAGCGCCGGCGGGAGTGGCAACAGGAGTGGCAAAGGGAACGGCGGCGGGAGCGAGAGCGCCAGGGGTGCCGCGGTGGACCCGGTGAGCGCGGCCGCCGCGAAGAAGGCGGCTGCGCCGGTTCTCAAGGCGGTCGGCCAGGACGACGCGAAGCTCGACGCCGATGGGCTGACGGATGCCGTGCGCGTGGTGAACGCGGAGCCCGAGGTCGGCGGGCTGCCGACCCACGGCTGGACGACCGACGTCCAGATCGGCCCGGACGGCCAGGTGGTGGGCGGCAGCGGCCAGTTGAAGGCGCCGCTGAAGGGGGACACGTACCCCGTCATCAGCGCCGAGAAGACGCTCGGGCTGCTGAACGGGTCCGGGACGGGTGACGGGCGGGTGGGCATCGGCGGCTGCGCGAGCCCCGTAGCGCCGAAGGACGGGAGCGCGCCACCCTGCGGGACGTCGAGCGCGGCCCCGAAGCCCGAACCGGTGGTCGTCGAGGACGCCGTGTTCGGTCTGGCCGCGCACTTCGTGGACGGCCGGCAGGCGCTGGTGCCGTCCTGGCTCTTCGAGGTACGCCCCTCGGGGACCGGCGACAGCTTCACGGTCACCCATCCCGCGGTCGACCCCGAGTACCTGACCGCTCCACAGCCGCCGGACGCCGTCCCGAGCGAGGATCCGACGGTTCGGCCGAGCCCGCGGACGAGCGAGCCCGGTGGCGGGACGACCGCGGCGCCCACGACGCGGGACGTCCAGGTCGAGGGCTACAGCGTGGACGGCAAGGAGCTGACCGTGCGCTTCACGGGCGGCGTGTGCAGCGACTACTCGGCCTCGGCGGACGAGACCGACGGCAAGGTGACGGTCCGGGTGACCGACAAGCCGTGGCCGGACAAGGTCTGCATCATGATCGCCAAGGTGTTCCACGAGAAGGTCGACCTCGACGAACCGCTCGGGGACCGCAAGGTGGTCGGCTCGGACGGCAAGGCCGTGCCGCCGGAGAAGGACCTGCCCAACCCGACCGGCTGACGACCGCCGGTCTGCGGGAGAACGCGGAAGGCGGCGCCCCGCTGGAGGGGGCGCCGCCTTTCTGCGTGGCTCGGCGTACGACTGCGCGGCGTACGGCTCGGTTTAGCTGAACGAGTCGCCGCAGGCGCAGGAGCCCGTCGCGTTCGGGTTGTCGATCGTGAAGCCCTGCTTCTCGATGGTGTCGACGAAGTCGATGGAGGCGCCGCCCAGGTACGGGGCGCTCATGCGGTCGGTGACCACCTTCACGTCACCGAACTCCTTGACGACGTCGCCGTCGAGGGAGCGCTCGTCGAAGAAGAGCTGGTATCGCAGGCCGGAGCAGCCGCCGGGCTGAACGGCGACGCGCAGCGCCAGATCGTCGCGGCCCTCCTGCTCCAGCAGGCCCTTGACCTTGCCCGCGGCGGCGTCCGACAGGAGGATGCCGTCGCTCACGGTGGTGGTCTCGTCCGATACGGACATCTGCTTCTCTCCCGGGTTGTACGGAGACTGCTTGCCGACGGTTGCAACCGCCAGGGCCGCGGATTCATTCCGGGCCGAGCGTGTGTCTTTACCTTCCCTCTTCATGCTCGCACACCCGGTTGCAAGCGGAAAACGACCTGTGGACAACCCTTTGCGGGATTCACGTCACATGGACGTTATGGGCATCGTCAAAGTGACGTGAAGCGGTTATGATAGATAACGTCATTTCGACGAAAAGGCGTGTCCTGCTTGATCGTTCCAGTCGGACGGTCCAAGCGAGCCGCAGAACAGAAAGGGTGCGTGTCGTGACCACGGCCCAGACTCAGGAGCTCGACGTACAGCCGACGCCCCTCGCCCTGCTGCTGCTCGGCCGCGAGGCCGACCCGCGCAGCGAGCGCGGCGTCGAGTGCCCAGGTGACCTGCCCTCGCCGTCCGACCCGAACCTGGTGGAGCGCGCCCGCGCCGCCAAGGAGAAGCTCGGGAGCAAGGTGTTCGTACTCGGCCACCACTACCAGCGCGACGAGGTCATCCAGTTCGCGGACGTCACGGGCGACTCGTTCAAGCTGGCCAGGGACGCCGCTGCGCGCCCCGAGGCCGAGTACATCGTCTTCTGCGGTGTGCACTTCATGGCCGAGTCGGCGGACATCCTGACCTCCGACGACCAGAAGGTGGTCCTGCCCGACCTGGCCGCCGGGTGCTCGATGGCCGACATGGCCACCGCCGAGCAGGTCGCCGAGTGCTGGGACGTACTGACCGAGGCCGGGATAGCCGAGCAGGTCGTGCCCGTCTCCTACATGAACTCGTCCGCGGACATCAAGGCGTTCACGGGCAAGCACGGTGGCACGATCTGCACGTCGTCCAATGCCAAGAAGGCGCTGGACTGGGCGTTCGAGCAGGGCGAGAAGGTCCTGTTCCTCCCCGACCAGCACCTGGGCCGCAACACCGCCGTACGCGACCTCGGGATGTCGCTGGACGACTGCGTCCTCTACAACCCGCACAAGCCGAACGGCGGGCTGACCGCCGAGCAGCTGCGGGACGCGAAGATGATCCTGTGGCGTGGGCACTGCTCGGTGCACGGCCGCTTCTCGGTGGAGTCGGTGGAGGACGTGCGCGCCCGCATCCCCGGTGTGAACGTGCTCGTCCACCCCGAGTGCAAGCACGAGGTCGTGTCCGCCGCGGACTACGTGGGTTCCACGGAGTACATCATCAAGGCGCTGGAGGCGGCCCCGGCCGGCTCGAAGTGGGCCATCGGTACGGAGCTGAACCTCGTCCGGCGCCTGGCGAACCGGTTCGCGCCCGAGGGCAAGGAGGTCGTCTTCCTCGACAAGACGGTCTGCTTCTGCTCGACCATGAACCGCATCGACCTGCCGCACCTGGTCTGGACCCTGGAGTCCCTGGCCGAGGGCAACCTGGTGAACCGAATAGAGGTGGACCGGGAGACCGAGCAGTTCGCCAAGCTGGCGCTTGAGCGGATGCTGGCGCTGCCGTAAGGGTTTCGTCTGCAGCCGCGGTGGGGGCTGGTCGCGCCCCGCGACGGAGCCGCAAAGTGTCACAGCCCCGCGCCCCTACTCGGTAGGGGCGCGGGGAACTGCGCAACGGGGTGCGGGGGCGGAGCCCCCGCTGCTACACCCCGGCCGGCTCCGGCTTGTCCGAGTCGGATGATGCCGGGCGGTCGGAAGGCTCGGCCTTCTTCGACCGCTTCGCGGCCTTCTTCTTCGCGCGGCGCTCCTTGCGGAGTTCGACCATCGCGTAGAGCGTCGGCACGAGGAGCAGGGTCAGCAGTGTCGACGAGATCAGGCCGCCGATCACGACCACCGCGAGCGGCTGGGCTATGAAGCCGCCCTCGCCGGTGATGCCGAGGGCCATCGGCAGCAGGGCGAAGATGGTCGCCAGGGCCGTCATGAGGATCGGGCGCAGACGGTGCCTGCCGCCTTCCACCACGGCCTCGACGACGCCGTAACCCTGCTTGCGGTACTGGTTGATCAGGTCGATCAGCACGATCGCGTTGGTGACGACGATGCCGATGAGCATCAGCATGCCGATCATCGACGGCACACCCATAGGCGTACCGGTGACGACCAGCAGACCGATCGCGCCCGTCGCCGCGAAGGGGATCGAGACGAGCAGGATCAGCGGCTGGATCAGCGACCGGAAGGTCGCCACCAGCAGCATGAACACGATCGCGATGGCCGCGAGCATCGCGAGGGCGAGCGACGCGAACGCGTCGTCCTGGTCCTCGGACACCCCGCCGATGGCGGCCGTGGCGCCGGCCGGCAGCTTCAGCGCGTCGAGCTTGGACGTGAGGTCGGCGCTGACCGCGCCGGTGTTGTCGCCGGTCGGCTTGGCCGTGATGGTGGCCGCGCGCTGACCGTCGATACGGGTCATCGACACCGGGCCGTCGACCAGCTTCACCGTCGCTATGTCACCGAGTTTCACCGCGCCGAGCTTGAGGTTCCGCAGCTCGGACAGCGTCTTCGCCGGCTTCGCCGAGGTGATGACGACGTCCCGCTCGGTGTCGTCCAGGATCGCCTTGCCGCTGGTGGTGCCGCGCACCGCCTGGCCGACGGCCGCCCCGAGGGTGGTGTCGTTGAACCCGGCAGCCGCCGCCTTGTCGTTGGCCCTGACCGAGATCCGCGGCACCGACTGGGCGAGGTCGCTGGTGACGTCGGTGACGTCGTCGAGCCCGGCGACCTCGTCCCGGACCTTCTCCGCCGCCTCGCGCAGCACGTCCCCGTCGGCGGCCTTCACCACGACGCTCAGGTCCTGGCTGCCGAACCCGTCACCGGCCGCGACCGTCGTCGTACCGATCCCGGAGAGCTTGCCGAGCCCTTCCTCGATGCTGTCCTGGACGTCGTCGAAGGAGGCCGAGCCGGCCACCTTGACGGTGTACGAGGCCTGGTTGGTGTCCGTGCCCCCGCCGAACGCGGCCATGAAGCCGGAGGAGCCGATCGTGACCTGGTAGTCCTCGATGCCCTTGACCCCGGCGAGCATCTTCTCGACCTTCTTGGCCTGGTCGTCGGTCGCGGCCAGGCTGGTGCCGGGCTTCAGCTCCTGCTTGACGGTGAGGACTTCCTGGTCGCCCTGGTCGAAGAAGTTCGTCTTCAGCAGGGGTGCCATGCCGAACGTACCGAGGAGGACCACCACCGCGATCGCCACACTGGTGAGGCGGCGACGGGTCGCGAAGCGCAGCACGGGAACGTAGAAGCGCTGGAGGCGGCTGCGCGTCTCCTTCTCCTCGGCCTTGCGGCGGGCCTCCTCCGGGTCGGCTCCGCGCACGTCCTTGGGGGCGCGCAGGAACCAGTACGAGAGCACCGGTACGACCGTCAGCGAGACGAGCAGCGAGGCCAGCAGGGCCGCCGTGACCGTCAGCGAGAACGAGCCGAACAGTTCGCCGACCATGCCGCCGGTCAGGCCGATGGGCAGGAAGACGGCGACGGTGGTGAGGGTCGAGGCGGTGACGGCGCCCGCGACCTCGCGTACGGCCTTGAGGATCGCCTCCTGGCGCTCCTCGCCGTAGCCGAGGTGCCGCTTGATGTTCTCAAGGACCACGATCGAGTCGTCGACGACCCGGCCGATGGCGATGGTCAGGGCGCCCAGCGTCAGGATGTTGAGCGATTCGCCGCGGATCCACAGCACGATCAGCGCGAGGACCACCGACATCGGGATGGAGACCGCGGTGACCAGCGTCGAGCGGAGCGACGCCAGGAAGACCAGGATGACCAGGACCGCGAAGAGCAGACCGAGTCCGCCTTCGGTGGTCAGGCCCTTGATGGACTTGGAGACGGCAGGGCCCTGGTCGCTGACGACCGTCAGCGTGGCGCCGGACCCGAGGTCCTTGCGCAGACCGGGCAGCTTGTCCTGGACCGCGTCGGAGACCGCGACCGCGCTGCCGTCGTGGTCCATCGTGACGGAGACGGCGAGGCTGGGCTTGCCGTCGGTACGGGTGATGGACTCCGTCCTGGCGGGCTTCTCCTCGACGGTGGCGACGGTACCGAGGCGTACGGGCTTCTTGCCGCCCTCGCCCGTGACCATCAGGTCCTCGATCTGCTTCAGCGAGGTGAAGCCGCCGCCGACCTGGACGGTGCGGTTGCTGCCGTCCTCGTCGAAGGAGCCGGCCGGTACGGTCGCGCCGCCCGCCTGGAGGGCCTGGCCGAGCGCGGCCGTGGTCAGCCCCGCCCTCGCCAGCTTCGCGTCGTCGGGCGTGACCGCGACCTCCAGGTCCTGGACGCCGTCGACCGTGACCTGGCCGACGCCGTCGATCTCCTTCAGCGCGGGGACGACGGTACGGTCCAGCTGGTCCGAGAGGGTCTGCTGGTCGCTGCCCGAGGCGACGGCGAGGACCACGGTCGGGATGTCGTCGGTCGAACCGGCGACCACCTGCGGGTCCACGTCGTCCGGAAGCTGGACGCGGGCCCGGTTCACGGCCTGCTGGACGTCGGCCACGATCTGCGCGGAGTCGTTGCCGTAGTCGAAGGAGGCCATGATCAGGGCGTTGCCCTCACTGGCCGTGGAGGTGACGCCCGAGATCCCGTCGACCGCTTCGAGGTTGTCCTCGATGGGCTCGACGACCTGCTTCTCGACCACGTCGGGGGACGCGCCCTGGTACGGCGCCAGGACCGACACCATGGGCAGTTCGATGGTGGGCAGCAGCTGCTGCTTGAGTTGCGGGATCGCTATCGCCCCGAAGACGAGCGCGATGATCGACATCAGCCCTATGAGGGCACGCTGGGACAGGCTGAAGCGGGACAGCCAGGACATGGGTGTCGGGTCTCTCTTCTGTGGCTCGGGGCTGTGGCTTGTGTCTGAGGAGCGGCGCGATGGGCTCATGTGAGCGTCCGCTTATCACTCTGAGCCATGGGCGGGCCCCACCCGTCGCCCCCAGGTCCCGTTTCCTTATACGGCGCATACCGCGACCGCAGTACGCAGGGGTGGATGTCACTCCACCCTTGGGCGTACCAGTCCGGATTCGTACGCGATCACCACGAGCTGCGCCCGGTCACGCGCTCCCAGCTTGGACATGGCCCGGTTGACGTGCGTCTTCACCGTGAGCGGACTGACCTCCAGCCGCTCGGCGATCTCGTCGTTGGAGTGCCCGCCGCCCACCTGGACGAGGACTTCGCGCTCGCGGACCGTGAGCGCTTCGAGGCGCTCGGCGCGGACCGGGTCCCGGTCGTCGTCGCCCTGCGCGAGGAACTTCGCGATCAGTCCCTTGGTGGCGACGGGCGACAGCAGCGCGTCACCGGCGGCCGCGACGCGGATGGCGTTGAGCAGCTCGTCCGGCTCGGAGCCCTTGCCGAGGAACCCGGAGGCCCCGGCCCGCAGCGACTGCACCACGTACTCGTCGACCTCGAAGGTCGTCAGCATGACGACGCGCACGTGGGCGAGGCCGGGGTCGGCGCTGATGAGCCGGGTCGCGGCCAGCCCGTCGGTGCCGGGCATGCGGATGTCCATCAGCACGACGTCGGCCCGTGTCTCGCGCGCCAGCCGTACCGCCTCCGCGCCGTCCGAGGCCTCTCCGACGACCTCCATGTCGGGCTCGGAGTCGACCAGGACACGGAAAGCGCTGCGCAGGAGTGCCTGGTCGTCGGCGAGCAGGACGCGGATGGTCATGCGGGGTTCCCCTCTGATGCCTTGTTCGTGGCTGCGGTGGGCGTGAAGGGCGTGGACGCGCTGGATGCGGACGCGGTGGAGGTGGACGCAGTGGAAGTGGACGCGGTGGATGTGGACGCCGTGCTTCCCGTGCGGCTCTTGACCGGCAGGATCGCATGCACCCGGAAGCCGCCTCCGTATCGGGGTCCGGCGGAGCAGGTGCCGCCGAGGGCCGTGACCCGCTCGCGCATGCCGAGAAGTCCGTGGCCGCCGTTCTCCTCCAGGCGGGCCGGCGCGTCGTCGCCGGGGCCGTTGTCCAGGACGGTGATCTCCACGTCCGGCCCGACGCGTACGACGCTGACCTCGGCCTTCGCCTCCTGGCCCGCGTGCTTGCGCACATTGGTGAGTGCTTCCTGGATGACGCGGTACGCGGCCAGGTCGACGGCGGCGGGGAGGGCCGTGCCCTGGTCGGTGCGGGCCACTTCGACGGGCAGGCCGGCGCTGCGGAAGGTGCCGACGAGCTCTTCGAGGCGGTGCAGGCCCGGCGCCGGTTCGGTGGGGGCCTCGGGGTCGTCCGACTGTCTCAGCAGGCCGACCGTGGCGCGGAGTTCGTTGAGCGCGGAGCGGCTGGCCTCGCGGACGTGGGCGAGGGCTTCCTTCGCCTGGTCGGGGCGTTTGTCCATGACGTGCGCGGCGACTCCGGCCTGCACGTTGACGAGGGCGATGTGGTGGGCGAC
The DNA here is from genome assembly GCF_040651415.1 of Streptomyces sp. NPDC048484. Taxonomy (NCBI): domain Bacteria; kingdom Bacillati; phylum Actinomycetota; class Actinomycetes; order Kitasatosporales; family Streptomycetaceae; genus Streptomyces; species Streptomyces sp. NPDC048484. Next base: position 107,106 of record NZ_JBEZJY010000033.1, on the reverse strand, counting down.
GACGTCGTGCAGGTCGCGGGCGATGCGCAGGCGTTCCTCCGCGACCCGGCGGCGGGCCTCCTCCTCGCGGGTGCGTTCGGCCCGCTCGGCCCGCTCTCTTATGGCATGCACGAAGGCACGGCGGCTGCGGACCGCGTCGCCCGCGGCGGCGGCCATGCCCGTCCAGGCGAAGATCCCGAGATTCTCCTGCGCGTACCAGGGCAGGGGCCCCGCGAGCATGGCGATGCCGGTCAGGACCGTCATGGTGAGGAGGCCGACGCGCCAGGTGGTGGGGCGGTCGGTGGCGGAGGCGACGGTGTAGAGGGCGACGACGGCGGACATCGCGACGGGGGCCCTGGGATCGCTGGTCACGAACTCCACGGCGGACAGGGCGCCTGTCGCGGCGAGAACCCTCAGGGGGTGTCTGCGGCGGAAGACCAGGGCGGTCGCGGCCAGCAGCATGAGGGAGAGGCCGAGGGCGTCGGGGGTGCGGGTGCCCCATTGCGTCCCGCCGTGCCGCCCGTTCGGCTCCGCGAACGAACCGACCACCATGCACGCCAGGACCGCCGCCGCCAGTGCTCCGTCGACCACCAGGGGGTGGGACCGCAGCCAGTCGTGGACGCGCCTCAGAGTGCTCACACTTCTTTACGGTACGGGGCCCCTTGGCGGGCGGGGCGGGCGGAAGCTGAGCCGTAAGCCCGGGGCACCGTCACGAGGGCCGGACCCCGGGCCCCGGGCCCCGGGCCCCGGGCCCCGAACGTCGGCTGGGCGGGAACTCCGTCTGCGGGTCGGTGGAGGCTGGTCGCGCAGTTCCCCGCGCCCCTGAAAGGCGCGGGCGTCATTCAGCCGGGGATCAGGCCGTCGTCGTTCAGCATCGCCCGGACCTCGGCCACCGTCGCGTCGGGGGCCGGGAGGATCAGCTCGGACGGCTCCAGGGAGTCGTCCGGAAGCGGAGCGCCGAGCCGGCGGACCGCGTCGAGCAGCGCTCCCAGCGTCCGCCGGAAGCCCTCCGCGTCACCGGACTTCGTCTCCGCGAGGAGCTCGTCGTCCAGCTCGTTCAGTTCGGCGAGGTGACTGTCGTCCAGCCTCACCTGCCCCTCCCCCATGATCCGTACGATCATGACGCCCTCCTCGGCGTGGGACGACCGCTCACGACTGCCGCTCACGGCTGCCACTCGCGGCCACTGGTCGTGGCCACTGCTCGGGGCTACTGCTTGTCGAAGCGCGGGGTGTCCTGCGACTGCTGCTGGGACTGAGTCTGGCCCGAACCGCCCTCAAGCGCCTGCTGGGACGAGGAATCTCCCCCGGACCCGGAGCCGATGGCCTGGGAGGTGCCGCCCGCCAGCTCGGCCTTCATCCGCTGGAGCTCCAGCTCCACGTCCGTACCGCCGGAGAGCCGGTCCAGCTCGCTCTGGATGTCGTCCTTGGCGAGCCCGGAGTGGTCGTCGAGGGCGCCGGAGGCGAGCAGCTCGTCGATCGCGCCGGCCCGCGCCTGGAGCTGCGCGGTCTTGTCCTCGGCCCGCTGGATGGCCATGCCGACGTCGCCCATCTCCTCGGAGATGCCGGAGAAGGCCTCGCCGATCCGGGTCTGCGCCTGGGCGGCCGTGTACGTCGCCTTGATCGTTTCCTTCTTGGTGCGGAAGGCGTCGACCTTCGCCTGGAGCCGCTGGGCGGCGAGGGTGAGCTTCTCCTCCTCGCCCTGGAGGGTCTGGTGCTGTGTCTCCAGGTCGGTCACCTGCTGCTGCAGAGCGGCACGGCGGGACAGCGCCTCGCGGGCCAGGTCCTCACGGCCCAGCGCGAGCGCCTTGCGCCCCTGGTCCTCCAGCTTGGAGGACTGGCCCTGGAGCTGGTTCAGCTGCAGTTCCAGGCGCTTGCGGGAGGTCGCCACGTCGGCGACGCCGCGGCGCACCTTCTGCAGCAGCTCCAGCTGTTTCTGATACGAGTAGTCGAGGGTTTCGCGCGGGTCCTCGGCCCGGTCAAGGGCCTTGTTCGCCTTCGCGCGGAAGATCATCCCCATACGCTTCATGACACCGCTCATGGGCTTCGCGCGCCCCCTTCTGACGGACTCCGGCTCCAGCGACTGCAACAGAACCCACAGTACGGGCCCTGCATCCATTACCGCACTGTTCGGGGACGGATGCGCTCATCCCCAAGGACGACTGATGACGATCTTGCTCCGGCGTAGGGAGTAGGCGTTCCCCAGGGTTCGCTCGGGGCTCGGCCAGGGGGCGGCCGGGAGAACCGCACATCCACCACCCCATTTCAGGCCTCCTGTCCCCCTACAGACGACCGGTGTTGCCGGATCGTTCCCCAGTCGGCTGCTGTCCATGCCTCCGCACCCCTTACCCTTGGGTTTTGTGTTCCGTAGCCGCGCCAAAGACGAGAAGGCCCACGCCGACAAGGCGTCGGTGACCGACTCCCCTCAGACCCGTGACCCGCAGGCCAAGAAGGGTCGGCCCACGCCCAAGCGCAGTGCGGCCCAGTCCCAGCGCCGCAGCGTGGCCAATACGCCGACGACGCGCAAGGAGGCCTCCAAGCGGCAGCGTGACGAACGCCGCGCCCACATGGAGAAGCAGCGCCAGGCGCTGGCGAGCGGCGACGAGCGCTATCTGCCGGCCCGTGACAAGGGCCCCGTGCGCAAGCTCGCGCGGGACTTCATCGACTCGCGGTTCTGCATCGCCGAGTTCTTCCTGCCCCTCGCCGTGGTCATCCTCGTTCTGAGCATGGTCCGGGTCGCGCAGCTGCAGAACGTGGCACTGCTGGCGTGGCTCTTCGTGATCGTGCTGATCGTGGTCGACTCGATCGGCATCGCGATCCGCCTGAAGAAGCAGCTGGCCGCGCGCTTCCCGGACGAGCCCAAGCGGGGCGCCGTCGCCTACGCGCTGATGCGCAGCCTCCAGATGCGTCGCCTCCGGCTGCCGAAGCCGCAGGTCAAGCGCGGAGAGCGGCCCTGAGCGCGGCACCCTTCACGGGCGGCGCGGCGGATGCCTGGCTGAACAAGCTGGGCGGCCTGCGTGATGTCGTACGGCAGGAGCTGGTGGCCCGGCAGCTCGACGAGCAGATAGCCGGGCGGTTCCCGGTGGGGCAGCGGCTGCGCGTACTCGACGTGGGCATGGGCCAGGGCACGCAGGCCCTGCGGCTGGCCCGGGCCGGTCACCAGGTGACGGGGGTCGAACAGGACTCCACGATGATCTCCGTGGCCCGTGAGGCCCTCGCCGCCGAGCCGGAGGGGATCCGCGGCCGGGTACGGATCGTCGAGAGCGACGGACGGGACACCGGCGTCCACTTCCTGCCCGGCAGCTTCGACGTGGTGCTGTGCCACGGCGTGCTCATGTACGTCGAGGAGCCCGACGCGCTGCTCGCGGGACTCGCACGGATGCTGGCCCAGGGCGGGCTGCTGTCCCTGCTGGTGCGCAACGCCGACGCGCTGGCCATGCGGCCGGGTCTGGCCGGCGACTGGACCGGGGCCCTGGCCTCCTTCGACACCAGGGCCTACACGAACCGGCTCGGGCTGGCCGTACGGGCCGACGAGCTCGACACCCTCACCGGCACGCTCGCCGGGATCGGGGCACCGCTGCACGCCTGGTACGGGGTGCGGGTCTTCACGGACACGGCCGCCGGCGACGCGGCGGTTCCGGACGACGTGAATGTCCTGCTGGCCGCCGAGGAGCGGGCCGGCCGGACGGATCCCTACCGCCGGGTGGCGGCGCTGCTGCACCTCTGCGGCGTACGGGGCTGAGGCGCGGCGTGCGAGGCCCGGGAGTCCGGGAGTATCGGGCCGAGCCCCGCGGCTGCCGGGGCCGGTGGCTGCCGGGGCCGGTGGCTGCCGGGGCCGGTGGCTGCCGGGCGGCACGGAGGCCGCGGCCTCCGTACGGCCGCGGCCCCTCGCACCTGTCACTCGTCACACCTGTCACTCGTACGGGCTACGAGCCTGTCGTGGCACTAAGTCGTGACACCAAGTCGTGGCACTAAGACGCCTCGGCGTGCAGGCTCATCGGGCCGTAGATCTCCGAGGCGTCCTCGAAAATGCGGACCTGGTCCGCTCCTCCCTCGGCCAGCGACTTCCAGTTCTCGCCGAGCCAGGACTCCGCGTCGCCCTGGGTGGTGAACTCCTCGGGCTGGACCGCAGGCTGGACTTCCGTCCCGTCGGTTTTCTCGAACCGCCACGTCCATGCCGCCATGTCAGCCTCCCAAAAAGTACCTGGCAAGATCGGGCTACTGCCGTCAGCCTAGGCGCAAGACCTGAGGAGATGTGCCCTTGTGCACCCCCTGACGGGCACGAGCCGCGCCGACACGGAAAAATCGACCCCGTGGAAGTGACTCTGCTTGGTACCGGCGGGCCCCTGGGACTGCCCAGGCCCGATTGTTCGTGCGCCGTCTGCGCGGTGACGCTCGGTGTGGCCGCCCGGGCGGCCACCGCCCTGTTGGTGGACGGGACGCTGTTGCTGGATCTGACGCCCGGAGCGGCCTTCGCGGCGGCCCGGGCCGGGCATTCGCTGAGCGGCGTGCGGCAGGTGCTGCTGTCGCATCCGCACAACGGGCCCGCCGTGGAGGTGCCGGCGGGCCTGCCGCAACCGGGGCGGGTGCCGGACGGGCGGGAGCTGACGCTGCTGACGGGCCATCGGGTGCGGGCGCTGGCGATGGACGCGCCGGGTACCGGGTACGCGGTCACGGGTCCGGACGGGCAGCGGCTGCTGTACCTGCCGCCGGGCGCGGCCCCCGCGGGCCTGGACGAGACGGCCGGGACGTACGACATGGTGATCGGCGATGTCGTCGGGCGGCCGGACGCGCTGGCCCGGCTCAGGCTGGTGGGGGCAGCCGGGCCCGCCACCGACGTGATCGCGGTGCATCTCGACCACGACGTGCCGCCGGGCCGGGAGCTGCGGCGGCGCCTCGCGGCCGCGGGGGCCCGGGCGGTGCCGGACGGGACGACCCTGACCGTCGGGGTGTACGAGGACGTGCCCGACGTGCCGCGCCGGACGCTGGTGCTCGGCGGGGCCCGCTCGGGCAAGTCGGTGGAGGCGGAGCGACGGCTCGAAGCCTTCCCCGACGTGCTGTATGTGGCGACGGGCGGCACGCGGAGCGGGGACGGCGAGTGGGCGGCCCGGGTGCACGCGCACCGCGAACGGCGCCCCGGCTCCTGGCGTACCGCCGAGACCTGCGACCTCGTGCCGATCCTGAAGGAGGACGGGCCGCCGGTGCTCATCGACTGCCTGTCCCTGTGGCTGACGGACGCGATGGACTGCGCGAAGGCGTGGGACGACGCCGAGTGGGCCGGCGGCGGCGAACGCGCGCTGCGGGCGCGGGTCGAGGAGCTGACGGCCGCCGTCCGCGAGTCCCGCCGCACGGTGGTCGCCGTCTCCAACGAGGTCGGTTCCGGCATCGTCCCCGTTACCCCCTCGGGCCGCCGCTACCGCGACGAACTGGGCCGCCTGAACGCGGCGTTCGCGACCGAGTGCGAGCACGTGTTGCTGGTCGTGGCGGGACAGGCACTCGCCCTCAAGGGCTGAAGCCTCCGGGCGGCCCCAGGAAGCCCTCAGGAAACCCTCTGGAGAGGAGACGGCTCGCGGGTGTTCTTGCGGGCGATGATCCGGTACGCGTTCGAGAAGCGGGTGCGGCGCAAGAGCGGGGCCAGGGCGTGGTCCAGCACGAAGGCGGAGGCGAGCAGCGGGGTGGCGGCCCGGGTGAGGACCGTTCGCAGGGTGCGCTGGAAGTCGCTCGGCGGACCGGGACGCCAGGGTTCGTCGCCGCCCGGCAGCCGGTTGCCGATCGCGAGCGCCAGGGCGCCGGTCAGGTCGTAGGGGACATGCGGTTCGCGGCGGTCGGTGGAGACGACCGAGCAGCCCAGTGCGTCGAGTTCGTCGAGCAGGTTGCGCAGCGGCATGAGATGGAGATGCTGCGGCTGGCAGTACGACACCCACCATTTGCCCAGCAGCGCGCCGAACGCGCAGTCCGGGTCCGGGACTTCGACGAGCAGGTGCCCGCCGGGGCGCAGCACGGCGAGCGCGGCGCGCAGTTCCTCGCGCGGGTCGGGGCTGTGCTCCAGGTGGTGGAACATGCTGACCACGTCGTAGCGGGCGCGCAGCCGCTCGGCCAGGTCGGGCAGCCGGCCGCGGTGCGCCTCCTCCACCCGGCCCGCGGCCCTTGCCTTCTCGACGCGCGGGGTGGGGTCGAGCCCGTCGAAGGACGTGTACGTGAACAATTCCTTGGCCGCCGCCGGGAAGTGGCCGTGGCCGGTGCCGACGTCCAGCCAGCTCTCGGGCTCCGGGAACGGGAGCATCGCGCGGGCCGCGGCCTCGTGGCGCCGGCGTCCGGCGCGGGAGCGCAGGGTCCGCTCGGCGAAGCCCTCGTACTCCTCGTACTCCTCGCGCTCGCCGTCCTCCCCGTCCTCCCCCTGCTCCCCGTCCCTCTCGCCACCGTCGTGGTTCTCGTAGAAGTCCCGGTAGTAGAAGGCGAGGCCCTCGGTGGTCAGGCGGGGGTTCTGGAAGGCGTGGGCGCAGTCCTCGCACTCGTCGACGACGAAGGTCCCGGGCTTGTGCTGGAGCAGATCCGGGGTGCGCAGCCGGGTGCGCAGCCGCGCCGAGCCGCACCAGGGGCAGTCGGGTCTGCGCGGTTCGTGGAAGTGCTCGGTGCCCTGGGCCAGCTCCCCCAGGTACACGGCGCGGCGCTGGGCGAAGGTGGGCTGTGCAGGGGACGCGGGGGGCGTCGGGGGTGTCACGGGCGTGGGGGGCGGGATGGGAGTGGGGGGCATGGTCTGTCTGCTCCTGCCGGTCCGACTGGGTAAAACCCTGTAGAGGCTGATATGGGCCGTTACCAGCTGATACAAACCGGTATGACAATCCACTGCAAACCGGAACGTATGGGAACGCGATCCTCGATGCGGCGACCCCGCCCTGCACACTGACCGCCCGTCAGGATCCCGGCCGGATCACTGCCGGTACTGTTCGGCGAATGAGCCCGCTTAATCTCGACGACTTCACCGATCTGATCGAGCGCCCGGACGGTGGCGTACGCCGTGACGCAGAGGCGCGCAGGGAGCGCCAGGTCGTGCCGCCCGGGGCACTGGGGCGCCTCGACGAACTCGGCGAATGGCTGGCGGCCGCGCAGTCCGCCGTCCCGGTGCGGGCGATCGAGCACCCGCGCGTGGTGCTGTTCGCGGGTGACCACGGGGTCGCCGGGCTGGGGGTGTCGGCGCGGCCCGCGGGGAGCGCGGACGAGCTGGTGCGCTCCGTGCTCGCCGGCGCCAGTCCCGTGTCGGTGCTGGCCCGGCGCCTCGGAGTGCCCGTGCGGGTGGTGGACATGGCGCTCGACTGCGAGCCCGAGAGTCTGCCCGACGAGGTCGTACGGCATCGGGTGCGGCGCGGGTCCGGGCAGATCGACGTGGAGGACGCGCTGTCCCTGGAGGAAGCGGAGGCCGCGTTCCGTGCGGGGGTCGCCGTCGCGGACGAAGAGGCGGACTCCGGGACCGACCTCGTCGTACTCGGGGACGTGAGCGTCGGAGGGACGACCGCGGCGGCCGTGCTGGTGGCGGCGCTGTGCGGGACCGACGCGTCGGTGGTGACCGGGCGCGGGGGGCGGGCCATCGACGACCTCGCCTGGATGCGCAAGTGCGCGGCTGTTCGCGACGCCCTGCGTCGCGCTCGGCCTGTCCTCGGGGACCAGTTGCAGTTGCTCGCGACGGTGGGCGGGGCCGACCTCGCCGCGATCACCGGGTTCCTGCTGCAGAGCGCTGTCCGCAAGACGCCGGTGGTCCTCGACGGAGTCGTCTCGGCGGCCTGTGCGCTGGTCGGGCAGCGGGTCGCCTTCCGGGCGCCGGACTGGTGGCTGGCCGGGCAGAGCAGTGGGGAACCGGCGCAGGCGAAGGCGTTCGACCGGATGGCGCTCGAACCGCTGCTCTCGCACGGGGTGACGGTCGGGGAGGGGGCGGGGGCGCTGCTCGCGCTGCCGCTGGTGCAGGCCGCGGCGGCGCTGGCCGCGGAGCTGCCGGAGGCCTTGCCGGCCCCGGAAGCCCTGGAGGCCCCGGACGCCCCCTTGGCCCCCTTGGCCCCGGAGGGCGAATAGAGTCCCCGGGCCCGTCCGACCCCATCCGGTTCGGTTCGCCGGGTGCGGGTGCGTGGGGGTTGCTCGCGCAGTTCCCCGCGCCCCTTGAGAGCGGGGCTGCGCCCCAGCGCTTTTAGGGGCGCGGGGAACTGCGCGGGCAACCCCCGCCGGCCCGCAGTCGCCCCTCCACGGAACCGCCCCCCAGGAGGCGTCCTGCACGCAGGGGCGCAGAGGTGGCCCTTATGATCCCGTTTCATGGGAAGCGCCCGAGTTGTCGTTGCACAGAAGCCGGACCCGCAGGGCCCGGCTTCCCGGCGGGGCGCCGGCTTCGCCGTCTGGTACCTCCGCGTCGTCGCGTTCCTCAACTTCCTGAGCGCCGTATGGGTTTCGCTCGGCCAGGACGTGCGCCGCCACAACACGGAGAACTACTTCACCCCGTATCTGCTGACCGCAGGCTTCGCCTCGGGTGTGTTCACCATGTTCCTGGCGATCACGATGCGCCGCCGCAAACGAGCGGCCTGGATCCTCAACCTCGTACTCTGCGGACTCTTCCTGCTGCTGTTCGCCTTCGCGATGGTCTTCCCGGAGATCCACCGGTACCCGCAGAACTGGATCTCCCTCGCCCTGACGGCGGCGTTCGTGGCGTCCCTCGTCCTCGGCCGTCGCGAGTTCTACGCCAAGGGCGACCGCTCGAACCCCAGACTCGCGGCGCTCGTGGGCGTCGGCGGGCTCCTGGTCTGCTCCCTGCTGGCCGCGCTCCTGGTGACCGCCACGAACAACGCCCACGACGCGCGTCTCTCGACCTTCACGGACCGCTGGCGCTACGGCACCCTTCGGCTGATCTCGGTCGCCGCCGATGACTCCCGCTTCCGCGGGATCACCACTCCCAACTGGGTGAACGTCGCCGTCAACGTACTCAGCACCCTGCTCGTCCTCGGCGTCCTCTACGCGGCCTTCCGCTCCCGCCGCGTCGTCGACCCGCTCACCGCGGACGACGAGGAACGGCTGCGGGCGCTGCTCGACCGGCACGGCGACCGGGACTCCCTCGGTTACTTCGCACTGCGCCGCGAGAAGAGCGTGGTGTGGTCGCCGACCGGCAAGGCCGCGGTCGTCTACCGGGTCGTGGGCGGCGTCTCGCTGGCCTCCGGCGATCCCATCGGCGATCCCGAGGCATGGCCCGGCGCCATCGGGCCCTGGCTGTCCGAGGCGCGCGCGCACGGCTGGATCCCGGCGGTGATGGGCGCCGGCGAGGAGGCCGGGACCGTCTACGCCCGGCACGGTCTCGACGCGCTGGAGCTCGGGGACGAGGCGATCGTCGAGACCGCCGAGTTCACCCTCGACGGGCGGGCCATGCGGACCGTCCGCCAGGCGTACAACCGCGTACAGCGTGCGGGCTACCAGGTGCGTGTCCGGCGGCACGAGGACATCCCGGCCGACGAGATGGCGTACCTCCTCGCACGCGCCGACGACTGGCGGGACGGAGCGACCGAGCGGGGCTTCAGCATGGCGCTGGGGCGGCTCGGGGATCCGGGCGACGGGCGGTGCGTGATGCTCGAATGCCGGGACACCGGCGCCGGGGAGGGCGGGGGTGAGGGCGGGGACGGGAACGGAGACGGGCACGGGGGCTCGCTGAGAGCGGTGCTGTCCTTCGTGCCCTGGGGACCGCACGGGCTCTCCCTCGACCTCATGCGGCGGGACCGCGACTCCGAGAACGGGCTCATGGAGTTCATGGTCATCCAACTCCTCCAGCGGGCGCCCGAGATCGGGATCACGCAGGTCTCGCTCAACTTCGCCATGTTCCGTTCGGTCTTCGAACGTGGCGCGCGCCTCGGCGCGGGACCGGTGCTGCGGCTGTGGCGCTCGCTGCTCAGCTTCTTCTCCCGCTGGTGGCAGATCGAGTCGCTGTACCGCGCCAACGCCAAGTACCGGCCCATCTGGGAGCCACGGTTCCTGCTCTTCGAGAAGAGCGGCGACCTGCCGCGCATCGGCCTCGCCGCGGCCCGCGCGGAAGGCTTCCTGGAGGCGCCGGGCCTGCCGAAGTGGCTGCACCGCAAGCGCCTGGACTCGCATGGATGAAGGCCTGTGAACACAGGCGCATACGCAGGTGCATACGGATGACTGCGGTCAAGGCCGTCCGGGCGGCGGCCGGGCGGGTTCCGGGTCGGGCTTGCCGCCGATCAGGTCCTGGAACCTGCGACGGGGCCCCGCCCAGCGGAGGTCGTGGTGGTAGGCCCGCAGCCGGGCCCTGGCCCGGGCGCGCGGCCGTCGGCGATAGCAGCGCCTGGCCCACGGCGAGGTGGGGCGGGCGAGACGGATCGCGCCGACCAGGGCGACGAGCGGGACGATCACACCGAAGATCGCCATACGGGCCTTGCCCTTGCTCAGGGCCAGCAGCGCGAGGAAGAAGTTCACCCCGATGCTCAGGACGACGCTTCCCCGGTCCTGCAGTTCGTCCTCGGAGAGGTCGTTGACACCGAACGGCACGAAGCCGCTGAGCATCAGGCCGACCAGGGCCGCCGTGACCACCACGACCTCGACGCTCTTGCGGCCCTCCTCGCTCCAGTAGACGTCGTCGAGGTGCAGGATCAGCGCGAACTCGTCGAGCACCAGGCCCGCGCCGATCCCGAACACCACGGCGGACACGGCCGAGCCGAGGCCGTGCCGGTCGCTGCCCACCGCGCCGAAGCCGCCGACCACGGTCAGGACGACCCCGGGGACGACGTGGTGGATGTGGACACCGCCGGCCTCGACATTGCCGAACGGGCCCTTGCCGGCCCGGATGAGCCGGACCACGATCCGGGTGATCACAAAGGTCAGGACGAAGGAGGCCAGTGCCAGCAGCAGCGGCAGCTTCCCCGGCTCAACGATGTTCCGTGTCCACCAATGCCCCATATGCGTACTTTATCCATGGCCGCCGTGGGCGCCTCCCGGGCCGCCGCCCGGTAGCCTGCGCCGGTGTCCACGCCCCCGCCCTCTCCCCCGCCCGGGGAGCCCAAAACACCCAAGACGCCCCCGACCTCCGAGACGTCCGTGACGCTCTGGACCGACGGGCTCCGCTTCGCCTTCGGCACGCTCACCGCGCTCCCCGTCACGGTGCGCCGCTGGGACCGCGAGGCCGCGCGCACGGGGATGCTGTGCGCGCCCGTCGCCGGACTGGCCGTGGGCGTCCTCGCCGCCGTGACGGGCCTGCTCCTCCTGGCGCTCGGGGCAGGTCCGCTCCTCGCGGCCGTGGCGACCGCCGCCGTACCGGCCGTCCTCACCCGCGGCCTCCACCTCGACGGTCTCGCCGACACCGCCGACGGCCTCGGCAGCGGCAAGCCCGCCGAGGACGCGCTGCGCGTCATGAAGCAGTCGGACATCGGCCCGTTCGGGGTCATCACCCTGCTGTTCGTCCTGCTCGCCCAGGTGGCGGCGCTCTCCCAGGCGTACGGGTCCTCCTGGACCCGGGGCGCCCTCGCGGCCGTCGTGTCGGCGACCGCCGCCCGGCTCGCGCTCACCCTGGCCGCCCGCGTGGACGTGCCGCCCGCCCGGCCCGAAGGCCTGGGCGCCGCGGTCGCGGGCACGGTTCCCGTCCGGGCCGCCCTGCTGACGGCGGCCGCCGTCACGGTGCCGGCGGCCGGCGCGGGCGCACTCCTCGGAACGTACGGCGTCCTTGGTTCCGTACTGGCCGTCCTGCTCGCCTGCGCCGCCGCCGAGTTGCTGCTGCGCCACTGCACGCGCCGCTTCGGCGGAGTGACCGGCGACGTCTTCGGCGCCCTCGAAGAGACCGCCGCGACAACGGCGTTGGTCGTGTTCTGCCTCTTCTCCTAGGACAGGTCCCCACCGGGCGGGACACCGGGACGAGCGAAACGCGACACCGCGCGTAGGCTCGTGCCCGGGACTCCGAACGCCCCGGCCGGCCTCACCCCTGACGGCCGCAGCAACTCAACGGAAGCGAGATTTCACCACCGTGACTGCTCTCACTCTCAGCACCGCCGCGGCGCCCGGTCTGCGGGCCGACGCGATCGTCGTCGGTGTCGCCAAGGTCACCGGCTCCAAGTCCGGGGACCTGGTCGTCGCACCGGGCGCCGAGGCCGTGGACAAGGCGTACGACGGCAGGCTCGCCGGCGTTCTGGAGACCCTCGGCGCCTCGGGCGGCGAGGGCGAGGTGACGAAGCTGCCGGCACCGTCCGGCTTCAAGGCACCGCTCGTGCTGGCGGTCGGTCTTGGCGCCCTCCCGGACAAGGACGACTCCTTCTCCGCGGAGACGCTGCGCCGCGCGGCCGGCGCAGCCGCCCGCGCCCTGGCGGGCACCAAGAAGGCCGTGTTCGCCCTGCCGGTCTCGGACGCCGCCGACGTGGGCGCCGTCGGCGAGGGCGTGCTGCTCGGCGCGTACGCCTTCGACACGTACAAGGAAGCCGCGAAGGACGGGAACGGCACCAAGAACGGCAAGGCCCCGCTCGTCGAGGCCACGCTGCTCGGCGGCAAGCCCCGCGACAAGGCGTTCAAGGCGGCCGTCGAGCGCGCCACGGCCGTGTCCGAGGAGCTGAACCGCGCCCGCGACCTCATCAACATGCCGCCGAACGACCTCAACCCGGAGGCCTTCGCGGCCGTCGCGCAGGCCGCGGCCAAGGAGCACGGCATCAAGGTGCAGGTGCTCGACGAGAAGGCCCTCGCGAAGGGCGGGTACGGCGGCATCCTCGGCGTCGGCGCCGGTTCCGCGTCCCCGCCCCGGCTGGTGAAGCTGTCGTACACGTCCTCCAAGGCGAAGAAGCACCTCGCCTTCGTCGGCAAGGGCATCACCTACGACTCGGGCGGCATCTCGCTCAAGCCCGCCGGGCACAACGAGACGATGAAGTGCGACATGAGCGGCGCCGCCGCCGTGTTCTCCGCGGTCGTCGCCGCCGCCCGGCTGGGTCTTGAGGTCAACGTGACCGGCTGGCTCGCGCTGGCCGAGAACATGCCCTCCGGCTCCGCCACCCGTCCGGGTGACGTGCTGCGCATGTACAGCGGCAAGACCGTCGAGGTGCTCAACACCGACGCCGAGGGCCGGCTCGTGCTGGCCGACGCGCTCGCCAAGGCGTCCGAGGACAGGCCCGACGCGATCGTCGACGTGGCGACCCTGACCGGCGCGATGATGCTGGCGCTCGGCAACCGCACGTTCGGGATCATGGCGAACGACGACGCGTTCCGCTCCGCGGTGCACGAGGCCGCCGAGGAGGTCGGCGAGCCCTCCTGGCCGATGCCGCTGCCGGAGCACCTGAAGAAGGGGATGGACTCCCCGACCGCCGATATCGCCAACATGGGTGAGCGGCACGGCGGTGGCCTGGTGGCCGGGCTCTTCCTGAAGGAGTTCGTGGGCGAGGGCATCACCTGGGCACACCTCGACATCGCGGGACCTGCCTTCAATGAGCAGGGGCCGTTCGGGTACACGCCCAAGGGGGGTACGGGGTCTGCTGTACGGACTCTTGTGCGGCTCGCCGAACTCACGGCTGTCGGCGATCTGGGCTGAGAGCCGCCCCCACCAGCCCGGTTCCACTTGTCGTACGGCGGGTGAGGGTCGGATGCGACTGAGCGCGCGGTTCCCTGCGCCCCTGAGGGGCGCGGGGCTGCCGTGTGATCGATCAGACGTCCCACACCCTGGCCCGGCGTCCCGACTGTCGTCGACAAGTGCAAAGATGGGTTCTCGGCAGGACAGGGCCCACCAGGGCCGAAGAAAGAGCGGCCGGACACCAGCCGCCGCCCGGTCACTGCAGACCGGCGCCGGCGCACATGCATGGAGGACGTGACGTGGCGAACGACGCCAGCACCGTTTTCGACCTAGTGATCCTCGGCGGTGGCAGCGGCGGCTATGCCGCGGCGCTGCGCGGAGCGCAGCTGGGCCTGGACGTCGCCCTGATCGAGAAGAACAAGCTGGGTGGCACCTGCCTGCACAACGGCTGCATTCCCACCAAGGCTCTGCTGCACGCCGGTGAGATCGCCGACCAGGCCCGCGAGAGCGAGCAGTTCGGTGTCAGGGCCACCTTCGAGGGCATCGACATCGCCGCCGTCCACAAGTACAAGGACGACGTGGTCAGCGGCCTCTACAAGGGCCTGCAGGGCCTCGTGGCCTCGCGCAAGGTGACGTACATCGAGGGTGAGGGCCGTCTGTCGTCCCCCACCTCCGTGGACGTCGGCGGTCGGCGCGTCGAGGGCCGCCACGTGCTCCTGGCGACCGGCTCCGTGCCGAAGTCGCTGCCGGGCCTGGACATCGACGGCAACCGCATCATCTCCTCGGACCACGCGCTGACACTGGACCGTGTCCCGCAGTCCGCGATCGTGCTGGGCGGCGGCGTCATCGGCGTCGAGTTCGCCTCCGCGTGGAAGTCCTTCGGCACCGATGTCACGGTGATCGAGGGCCTCAAGCACCTCGTCCCGGTCGAGGACGAGAACAGCTCCAAGCTTCTTGAGCGCGCGTTCCGCAAGCGCGGCATCAAGTTCAACCTCGGCACGTTCTTCGACAAGGCCGAGTACACGCAGGACGGCGTCCGCGTGACCCTCGCCGACGGCAAGACCTTCGAGGCCGAGGTCCTCCTGGTCGCCATCGGCCGCGGCCCGGTCTCCGCCGGTCTCGGTTACGAGGAGCAGGGCGTCGCGACGGACCGCGGCTACGTCCTGGTCGACGAGTACATGCGCACCAACGTGCCGACCGTCTCGGCCGTGGGCGACCTGGTCCCGACGCTCCAGCTCGCGCACGTCGGCTTCGCCGAGGGCATCCTGGTGGCGGAGCGTCTGGCCGGTCTCAAGACCGTCCCGATCGACTACGACGGCGTGCCCCGGGTGACGTACTGCCACCCCGAGGTCGCCTCCGTGGGCATCACCGAGGCCAAGGCCAAGGAGATCTACGGTGCGGACAAGGTCGTCGCTCTGAAGTACAGCCTCGCGGGCAACGGCAAGAGCAAGATCCTCAAGACCTCGGGCGAGATCAAGCTCGTCCAGGTCAAGGACGGTGCCGTGGTCGGCGTCCACATGGTCGGCGACCGCATGGGCGAGCAGGTGGGCGAAGCCCAGCTGATCTACAACTGGGAGGCGCTGCCGGCCGAGGTCGCGCAGCTCATCCACGCTCACCCGACGCAGAACGAGGCGATGGGCGAGGCCCACCTCGCCCTCGCGGGCAAGCCGCTGCACGCGCACGACTGACCGACCCTCGGTCGACACACGACGCGACGACCAAGACTTCCGCAATTCGTAAGGAGCAACCGAAACCATGGCGGTTTCCGTAACCCTTCCGGCGCTCGGTGAGAGCGTCACCGAGGGCACTGTCACCCGCTGGCTGAAGGCCGAGGGCGAGCGTGTAGAGGCCGACGAGCCGCTGCTCGAGGTGTCCACCGACAAGGTCGACACCGAGATCCCCTCCCCTGCCGCCGGCGTACTGGCTTCCATCAAGGTCGCCGAGGACGAGACCGTCGAGGTCGGCGCCGAACTGGCCGTCATCGACGACGGCTCGGGCGCACCCGCGGCCGAGTCCGCTCCGGCCGCCGAGCCCGAGCCCGCTCCGGCTCCCGCTGCCGAGCCCGCTCCGGAGCCGGCCCCGCAGGCCACTCCGTCCACCGAGGCCGCCGCTCCGGCGCCGGCCCCGACCGCCGAGGCCGCTTCCGGCGGCGGCAGCGCCGAGGGCACCGACGTGGTCCTCCCGGCGCTGGGCGAGTCGGTCACCGAGGGCACCGTCACCCGGTGGCTCAAGGAGGTCGGCGAAGAGGTCGCGGAGGACGAGCCGCTGCTCGAGGTCTCCACGGACAAGGTCGACACCGAGATCCCGTCGCCCGCCGCAGGCGTGCTGCTGGAGATCGTGGTCGGCGAGGACGAGACCGCCGAGGTCGGTGCCAAGCTGGCCGTCATCGGCGCTCCCGGCGCGGCTCCGGCCGCGGCTCCCGCTCCGGCCGCCCCGGCTCCGGCGCCCGCCGCCGCAGCCCCGGCTCCGGCTCCGGCAGCCCCCGCGGCTCCGGCTGCCCCCGCGGCCCCTGCCGCTCCGGCTCCGGCTCCGCAGGCGCCCTCGGCTCCCGCCCCGCAGCAGCAGACGACTCCGGCCCCCGACCCGGCTCCGGCCGCGCCGGTACCGGCTCCCGCTCCCGTCACCCCGGCCGCGGCTCCCGCCGCGCCCTCCGGTGACGACGGCGCGTACGTGACCCCGCTGGTGCGCAAGCTCGCCGCCGAGAACAGCGTCGACCTGTCCACCGTCAAGGGCACCGGCGTCGGCGGCCGTATCCGCAAGCAGGACGTCATCGCCGCCGCCGAGGCCGCGAAGGCCGCCGCCGCGGCGCCGGCTCCGGCCGCTGCCGCACCGAGCGCCGCGAAGAAGGCTCCGACGCTGGAGGCCTCTCCGCTGCGCGGCCAGACCGTCAAGATGCCCCGCATCCGCAAGGTCATCGGCGACAACATGGTGAAGGCCCTGCACGAGCAGGCCCAGCTGTCCTCGGTCGTCGAGGTCGACATCACCCGCCTGATGAAGCTCCGCGCGCAGGCGAAGGACTCCTTCGCGGCCCGCGAGGGCGTCAAGCTCTCCCCGATGCCGTTCTTCGTGAAGGCGGCGGCCCAGGCGCTGAAGGCCCACCCGGCCGTCAACGCCCGGATCAACGTCGACGAGGGCACGATCACCTACTTCGACACCGAGAACGTCGGTATCGCGGTGGACTCCGAGAAGGGCCTGATGACCCCGGTCATCAAGCACGCGGGCGACCTCAACATCGCCGGTATCGCCAAGGCCACCGCCGAGCTGGCGGGCAAGGTCCGGGCGAACAAGATCACCCCGGACGAGCTGTCCGGCGCGACCTTCACCATCTCCAACACCGGCTCGCGCGGCGCGCTCTTCGACACGATCATCGTGCCGCCGAACCAGGTCGCGATCCTGGGCATCGGCGCCACGGTCAAGCGTCCGGCCGTCATCGAGACGGACGAGGGCACGGTCATCGGCGTCCGTGACATGACGTACCTGACGCTCTCCTACGACCACCGTCTGGTGGACGGCGCCGACGCCGCCCGCTACCTGACGGCGGTCAAGGCGATCCTGGAGGCGGGCGAGTTCGAGGTCGAACTCGGCCTGTAGCTCAGCCGTATCGCATATCGCAGTACGAGGTGCCCCCGCCCGGCTCGCCGGACGGGGGCACCTCCCCTTTTCCAGGGGCGCGGGGAACTGCGCGAACGGCCCCCACCGGCCCGCAGCCGCCGTACCACCGGCAGTCTCTCCACCCCTCAGGCGCCCGGCCCCACCACAGCGGAGCGCCGTGTGCGGCTCATCTCACCTGCGGGAAAGCACCCCCGCACACTCTTCCCGGTGGGACTTCCGGCCTTATTGTCTAGAAGTCAACGCCCTCGGCCCCCGCCCGTGGCCCGCTAAAGGAGCCCCAATGACCGCGCCCGTCGTCCACTCGCTCCGCGAACAGATCCGCGAGCACATCGTGGAGGGGATAGTGAGCGGCCGCTGGAAACCGGGCGAGCGGATCGTGGAACGGCGCATCGCCACGGAGCTGGAGGTCAGCCAGACACCCGTACGGGAAGCCCTGCGGGAGCTGGAGTCCCTGCGGCTGATCGAGTCAGCCCCCAACAAGGGCGTCCGCGTACGGAACCTGACCGCGGCGGACCTGGAGGAGAGCTACCCGGTCCGGGCCGGCCTGGAAGCCATCGCGGCCGAACTGGCCTCCGAACGGCTCGCGGCCGACTGCTCGGCCCTGGAGCCGCACGTCCTCGCCCTGTACGAGGCCGACCGCAGGGCCGACGGTACGGGCCAGGTCCGGCACACGGTGGCCTTCCACCGCGAGCTCGTGAGGGCCGCGGACAATTCCGTGCTGCTGCACACCTGGGAGGGCCTGGGCATCGAGGTCTTCACGGCCCTGTCGATCCGCTGGCTGGGCACGGTCCAGCAGTCGTACGCGGAGGAGCACGAGGCCCTGGTGGAGGCGTTCCGGCGCCGGGACCCGCAGATCGCGGAGCTGGTGAAGGCGCATGTGCTGGGGTGCGCCCCCAGGACGGGCAGCGAGCCCGCGCAGCCGTGAACGGCATCTCTTCGGCCCGCCTCACCTGCGAAAACAAGGCACCCCGTGCCTGCGGCCAAGGCACGCCGTGCCTACTTTCTCGTGATCAAGAGGTTTTGCCCTTCAACCCTTTGATCGATCATCGATCAGCGAGTTAAAGTCATCGGTGGGCTCCCATCAGAGCCCGCCGCCCTGTCCTGCCAAAGACCAAGGGCACCCCCCGAGAATCCCCTTGCCGACGAGGGAACCCCCTCCGCATCCGGAAGGCGGCGTAATGACCGACCCCACCGCTATCCAGCCGAGCGAGCTCGACCAGCTCCCGGACCGCGACCCCGAGGAGACCGCCGAATGGCAGGCCTCTCTCGACGCCGTCACCAAGGCGGCCGGGCCGCACCGCGCCGCGTATCTGATGCGCCGCACGCTGGAACGCGCCGAGGGCAACGGACTCACGCTGCCCAAGCTGCTTGAGACGGACTACGTCAACACCATCCCGACCGCCGCCGAGCCCACCGTGGACGGCGACGAGGGCATGGAGCAAAGGATCACCGCGTGGAACCGCTGGAACGCGGCCGCGATGGTGACCCGGGGCGCGAAACACGGCGTCGGCGGCCACATCGCCACCTTCGCCTCCGCGGCCTGGCTCTACGAGACGGGCTTCAACCACTTCTTCAAGGGCAAGGAATCCCAGGAGGCGCCCGGATCGGGCGACCAGCTCTACCTCCAGGGCCACGCCTCCCCCGGCATCTACGCCCGCGCCTTCCTCGACGGCCGCCTGACCGAGGCGCACCTCGACAACTTCCGCCAGGAGGCGGGCGGCAACGGCCTCCCGTCGTACCCGCACCCGCGCCGGCTGCCCTGGCTGTGGGAGTTCCCGACGGTGTCGATGGGCCTCGGCCCGCTCTCCGCGATCTACCAGGCGCGTTTCAACCGCTATCTCACCCACCGCGGCATCAAGGACGTCTCGGCGTCCCACGTGTGGGCGTTCCTCGGTGACGGCGAGATGGACGAGCCCGAGTCGACGGCGGCACTCGCACTCGCCTCCCGCGAGGGTCTCGACAACCTGACCTTCGTCATCAACTGCAACCTGCAGCGCCTCGACGGTCCGGTCCGCGCGAACTTCAAGATCGTGCAGGAGCTGGAGGCCCAGTTCCGCGGCGCCGGCTGGAACGTCATCAAGTCGCTGTGGGGCAACGCCTGGGACGAGCTGTTCCGGCTCGACATCACCGGCGCCCTGGTCCGCCGCCTCCGTGAGGTTCCGGACGCCCAGGTGCAGACGTACCAGACCCGTGACGCCGCCTACATCCGCCAGGACTTCTTCGGCGCCGACCCCGCGCTCGTCGAGCTGGCGAAGCTGCTGAGCGACGACAAGATCCTGGAGTGTTTCCACCTCTCCCGCGGTGGCCACGAGGCGCGCAAGGTGTACGCCGCGTACAAGGCCGCCGTCGAGCACAAGGGCGCTCCGACGGTCATCCTGGCCCAGACGGTCAAGGGGCACACCCTCGGCGAGGGCTTCGCGTCGAAGAACGCCAACCACCAGATGAAGAAGCTGTCGACGGACGAGTTCAAGCAGATGCGTGACCTGCTCGAACTGCCCATCACCGACAGCCAGTTCACCGACGGCGTCGTTCCCTACGGCCACCCGGGTGCCGACTCCGCCGAGGTCCGTTACCTCCAGGAGCGCCGCGCGGCCCTCGGCGGCCCGGCCCCCGCCCGCCGTACACACCCGCTCGCGCCCCTGCCGGCCGCGGCCGACAAGACGTTCACGGCCTTCGACAAGGGCTCCGGCTCGCAGAACATCGCGACGACCATGGCCTTCGTACGCCTGGTCAAGGACCTGGTCCGCGACAAGACGTCCGGCAAGCGCTGGGTGCCGATCGTCCCCGACGAGGCGCGCACCTTCGGCATGGAGAGCCTCTTCCCGTCCCTCGGGATCTACTCCCCCAAGGGCCAGACGTACGAGCCGGTCGACCGCGACCAGCTGATGTACTACAAGGAGGCCAAGGACGGCCAGATCCTCAACGAGGGGATCACCGAGGCCGGCTCCATGGCGGACTTCATCGCCGCGTCCACCGCGTACAGCACGCACGGCGAGACGATGATCCCGTTCTACATCTTCTACTCGATGTTCGGCTGGCAGCGCACGGCCGACCAGATGTGGCAGCTCGGCGACCAGCTCGGCCGCGGCTTCCTCGTCGGCGCCACGGCCGGCCGTACGACGCTGACGGGCGAGGGCCTGCAGCACGCGGACGGGCACTCGCCGGTCATCGCCGCGACCAACCCAGCCGCCCTGTCGTACGACCCGGCGTTCGCGTACGAGGTCGCGACGATCGTCAAGGACGGTCTGCGCCGGATGTACGGCGAGGCGGCCCCGGGCGAGGACCAGAACGTCTTCTACTACCTCACCGTCTACAACGAGCCGATCCCGCAGCCCGCGAAGCCTTCGGGTCTCGGTATCAACGAGGGCATCGTCAAGGGCCTGTACCGCTTCAACACGGCGGAGTCGGCCGGCGTCCAGGTCAACGCCGCCAACGCCGCGCGGATCCAGCTGCTGGGCTCCGGCACGGCGATCCACTGGGTCCTGGAGGCGCAGAAGCTGCTCGCCGAGGAGTGGGGTGTGGCCGCGGACGTCTGGTCCGCCACGTCCTGGACGGAGCTGCGGCGGGACGCGCTGGAGGCCGACGCGGCGCTGCTGCGCGGCGAGGAGCGTGTCCCGTACGTGCGGCAGGCGCTGCACGGTGCCGAGGGGCCCGTTCTCGCGGTCTCGGACTACATGCGGCAGGTGCCCGACCAGATCGCGCAGTGGGTCGAGCAGGACTACTCGTCGCTCGGCGCGGACGGGTTCGGCCTTTCCGACACCCGTGCGGCGGCCCGCCGGCACTTCGGTGTCGACTCGCAGTCGATCGTCGTGGCCGCGTTGGCGCAGCTTGCGCGGCGGGGCGAGGTCCAGGCTTCCGCCGTGAAGGAAGCGCGCGAACGGTACGGCCTGTAGTTCTCCCCCACCCAGCCCCTTCCCGCACCCGGGGCTGCGCCCCGGACCCCCCGCGGCCGGTTCGCAGCCTGCGGGCGGGTGGGGGCTGGTCGCGCAGTTCCCCGCGCCCCTGAAGGGCGAAAGACTGGGGCGCAGCCCCGTCTTTCAGGGGCGCGGGGAACTGCGCGACCAGCCACATACGACCCGCGGCCGACCACGCACCCGCCCCGCCTCCGCAACCGGCGGAGCCACCCCGCCCGCTCAACCGGCGGAGCCACCGGCATCATGGGGCGTATGCGTGCTGCCCGGCTCATCAAGATGGTGCTGCTTCTGCAGGCCCGGCCCTCCATGACCGCCGCCGAGCTGGCGCGGGAGCTGGAGGTGTCCGAGCGGACCATCACGCGGGACGCGCAGGCGCTGTCGGAGGCGGGCGTCCCGGTGTACGCGGACCGGGGCCGGACCGGCGGATACCGGCTGGTCGGCGGTTACCGGACGCGGCTGACGGGGCTCGCCCGCAGCGAGGCCGAGGCGCTGTTCCTCTCCGGGGTGCCGGGCGCGCTCCGCGAGATGGGCCTGGAGGACGCCGCCTCCGCCGCCCGGCTGAAGGTGTCCGCCGCGCTGCTGCCCTCCCTCAAGGACGCCTCCCGGACCGCGGCACAGCGCTTCCACCTGGACGCCCCCGGCTGGTTCGCCGAGCCGAAGACCCCCGCGCTGCTGCCCGCGATCGCGGAGGCGGTCTGGGACGACCGCCGGATCACCGCGCGCTACCGGCGCCGGGAGACCGACGAGACCGACGTGGAGCGCGAGCTGGAGCCGTACGGGCTCGTCCTCAAGGCGGGCGTCTGGTACGTGTGCGCCCGGGTGACCGAGCCCGGCTCGTTCCGTGTCTACCGCATCGAACGGTTCACGGCGGTCGAACCCGGCAGCGAGCGCTTCATCCGCGACGAGACCTTCGACCTGCCGGGTTTCTGGGCGGAGCAGGCCGAGCAGTTCGCGCGCTCGCTCCTGCGGGTGACGGTCGTGGTGCGGCTCACCGAGGCGGGTGCGCGGCAGCTCAAGCACGCCGTCGACCCGCTCTCGGCGCAGGAGGCCCTGGCCGGGGCGGGTCCGCCCGACGCCGAGGGCCGCGTCACGCTCACGCTGCCGGTCGAAGCGTACGACGTCGCGTACACCCAGTTGCTCTCCCTCGGCCCCGAGGCGGAGGTGCTGGAGCCGGCCGACCTAAGGAAACGTTTCTCCGACGCAGCGGCCCGGACCGCCGCGTACTACGGCGATCCGGGTGAGAGGGGCTGACCAGGGCTACGTGACGGGCTACCGGTAACCCGTCACGTCCGCCGGCCGGCCCTGCGACTCCACCTCCAGCAGGTAGCGCCACGCGTCGGGCGCCGAGCCGTCGACGTCCGTGAAGCCGTACTCCTGGGCGAGGCCGCCGCTCGACAGCGACCGCCCGTTCCAGCGGGCCACGTCGGGATCGGCGGCCAGTGCGACCAGAGCGCGCCCGACGTACGTGGGCGTCTCGGAGATCGCGAAGTGCGGGACGTGCTCGCAGGCGTCCCGCCAGTTCTCCTCGGTGACCTTGAAGGCGGTGTCGAGCATGGCCTCGGAGCGCAGCCAGCCGGGGGTGACGCAGACCGCCGTGCAGCCGTGTTCCTTCAGCTCCTCCCCGAGGTCGTACGCCATCCGGATCGGGGCCGCCTTGGCCAGGTCGTAGAACAACGGCTTGCGGTAGCGCCGGTTGTACTCCTCGGTCCCGTCCGTGACCTCGACGAGCAGTCCGCCGGGGTTGCGGACGAGCAGCGGCAGCGCGCAGTGGCTGGTGACGAGGTGGGACTCGATGCCGAGGCGCATGATCCGCAGCCCCTTGTCGAGATCCATCTCCCACATGTCGGGCTGCTTCTCCGCCGTGAAGTCGAGGTGGACGTCGCCGCCCCAGAGGTCGTTGACGAGGAGGTCGAGGCGGCCCTGCTCCCGGTCGATACGCTCCACGAGCGCGCGTACCTGCTCCGGTTCCAGGTGGTCCGTCGGCACGGCGATCCCCCGGCCGGCGACACCGGCGGCCGCGTCGACCAGTTCGGCCGTCTCCTCGATCGTCTCGGTGCTCCGGCCGACCTCGCTGACGTGCTCGCGGGTGGTGCGTCCCGTCACGTACACCGTGGCTCCCGCGCGTCCCAGCTCGACCGCCGTGGCCCGCCCGGCGCCGCGGGTGGCGCCCGCGACCAGGGCGATCCTCCCGCTGAGCGGCTCCGTGTTTCCCTGTCCTGCTTCCGCTGTTCTCTCCATGTGCCGAGCATCCCGCCGAATACCGACACCTGCTGTCGGATTTTCCGCGGGCATGTGCGCGCATAACGATCTGCCCGTCCCCGGGTGCGCGGGCCGGGCACAGGCCCGATGCTTGTCCCGTGATGGACGAGACGGAGTTCTGGGAGCTGGTGAACGCGACCCGCGAGGCCGCCGAGGGCGACCCCGAGGAGCAGGCCGAACTGCTCGTCGAGCGGCTCCTTCAGCTGGACCCCGAGATGGTCCTCGACTTCGCCCGTCACTTCGAGGCCCGCTACAACCGCGCGTACATCTGGGACCTGTGGGGCGCCGCCTGGATCCTGCTGGACGGGGCCAGCGACGACGCCTTCGACTTCTTCCGCTGCTGGCTGATCGGCCAGGGCCGGGAGACGTACGAGGGCGCCGTGCACGATCCGGACAAACTGGCCGACCTCCTTGGCGACTTCGACGACGAGATCGACGGGGACGCCGAGGAGCTGGGCTACGCGGCGGACGAGGCGTACGAGCAGCTCACCGGCGCGGTCGCCCCCGACCTGGGGATCCCGGCGGCGCCGCCGGAGCCGCTGGGCACCCCTCTCGACCTGGAGAACCAGTCGCTGCTGGCGGAGCGCTTCCCACGGCTGTGGGACCGGTTCGCGGACTGACCGGACGCACGGGACCGGCCCCTGGACCGTGGTCGGGACCGTGGTCGGGAAACGCCGAAACCGGTCAGCGTCGGCCCTGGAGGCGCGCCGCGTGCTGTCTGATCTCGGGCAGCCTGGCCATGAGGGCGGCGCCCGGACACGCGGTCCAGTAGCCGTCGGTGTGCCCCGAAACGGCCGTGAAGGTGCCGCGGGTGCCCGCCGGGTACCTGCTCAGGCTGTTGGTGGAGACGAGCCGCACGCGAGCGCGCGGGTCGATGCCCGTGAGCCCGAGTTTCCAGGCGGCGACGGCCGCGATCGCGTCGGTCATCGCCTCGGGGACGGGCACGCCCGCGGTGAAGGTGCCGAGCGCGGCGATGCCCGTCGTACCCACGTTGAAGCCCTGGGTGTGAGCGCCGACGACGGGCCGGTCGGGGCCGCCCGCCCGGCCCTCGTAGATGGTGCCGCAGCGGTCGACGAGGAAGTTGTAGCCGATGTCGTCCCAGTGCCGGACTCCGGCCTGGCCCGTGTACAGGTACTGGATGATGCGCGGGGCGTCGGCGCAGTCGTAGCCGTTCGGTGAGTCGGTGTGGTGCACGAAGACGGCGGACACGCGGCCTGCGTACCGGGTGGGCGGCTGTGCGGAGGCGGCGTCGCCCAGCCAGCGTTCCCTCGGCACGATAGGAGGCTTCGCGGCCCTGTGCCCGACCGCGGTCCGGGCCGCGACGGAACGCCCGGCGTCACCCGCCGTCCGGTCGATCCCCACGGCGCAGAGCACCAGCCCGACGACGGCCGCGAGGCCGGGAACGCAGGCGAGCACGACGCGCACGCGGCGGGGTATGCGGCTCATGAGCGGCGGACGCACTCCACCTGGCGGATGCGCCCCAGGCGTACGCCCCGTACACCCCGTACACCCCGTACACCCCGGCCCGCGCGGCGCACCCCTGGCGGGTCGTGGGGGCGGGGTCCGGTGGGCGCACATGGGATTCACTCTCCGGGACGCTCAGGGCGTCCGCGATGTGTGGTGTGCCACCCGGTGGAACCAACGCCCCGGTCCGCGACGTTTCTACAGGTCCACGCACGTGTGCCGACCGCCCGGCTGCATGCGCGCGTACCTGATCACTGGGCCTGCCCGGCGCGTACTAGAGGGCCCAACGGAAAGGGAGCTCCGTGGACCTGCTCGACATCCTGCTGTTGCTGGTCATCCTCGGCTACGCGGCGTCCGGCTACCGGCGCGGACTGGTCGCGGGCTGTGTCTCGCTGGCCGGTTTCGTGGGCGGTGCCGTCATCGGCGTCTGGGTGCTGCCCTGGATGATGGACCTGGTGGAGCCGGCAACCACGGCCGCGACGGTCACGGCGGTGCTCACGGTGCTGCTCCCCGCCGCGGTGGGCCACGAGCTGGCGGGGCGTCTGGCGATGAAACTCCGTCGCGAGCTGGACCGGGGCTCCCTGCGCGTGGTCGACGGAGTGGGCGGTGCCGCGGCGAACACGGTCTCCGTGCTGCTTGTGGCGTGGGTGGCCGCGAGCGTCCTCGGCGCGTCCGCCTCGCCCGTCGTCACCTCGTCGATCCGTGACTCCGCCCTGCTCGGCGCGGTGCACGACACGATGCCGGAGACGACCCCGGCCTGGTTCTCCCGGGCCACCTCGGCGCTCACGGAGGCCGGCTTCCCGCAGGTCTTCAACCCCTTCGAGAACGAGCCGACGGCCGCTGTCGCCGAGCCCTCCGGCGACAGCGTCACCTCGTCCGCCACCCGGGCCGCGCAGCGCTCCACGGTGAAGGTCGAGGGCTCCGTCGGCACGCAGGGCCGCGAGGGCAGCGGGTTCGTGTACGCGGCCGAGCACGTGATGACCAACGCCCATGTGGTGGCGGGCATCGACGACCCGACCGTGCGGGTGGGCGGCACCGGCCGGGCGTACGAGGCGAAGGTCGTCCTCTTCGACCCGCAGAAGGACGTGGCCGTTCTCGACGTGCCGGGGCTCAAGGCGCCCGTACTGTCCTTCGACACCGGTGCGGCTCGCGGCGACGCGGCCGTGGTGGCGGGCTACCCGGAGGACGGCGGCCTCGATCTCCGGGGGGCCACGGTCGCGAACAAGATCAACGCCCAGGGCCAGAACATCTACGGCTCCGGCCCGGTCACCCGCGAGATCTACTCGATCCGCTCCACGGTCCGCCCCGGCAACTCGGGCGGGCCCCTGCTGACCACCGACGGCAAGGTCTTCGGCGTCGTCTTCGCGCGCTCCACGAGCGACGCCGAGACGGGATACGTGCTGACCGCCGACGAGGTCGCGGACGACGCCGCGCGTGCGGCGAAGGCCTCGTCACCGGTGGACACGGGCGACCTCGTGACGTCCTGAGGACGCCCGAGGCGCCTGCGGAGGCCCGGGTGAGGGCACACCTCTGGAGAGCGTCGGAGCGGCGCTCAGATCCGGCGTCCCATGAGCACGTCGTCCACGTACACGCCGCCCAGCTGGAACTCCCCCGGCTGGATCCCCTCGACCACGAAGCCCTCCGACTCGTACAGCTTGCGGGCGGGTGTGTTGTGGCCCAGGACCCGCAGGCTGATCCGGAGCGCGCCCTGGCGGCGGGCCTCCGCGACGGCGGCACGGAGCAGCGCCCGCCCCACACCCTGGCCGCGGGCCGCGGCGGCGACAGCGAGGCCCTGGACCTGCCGTACGTGCGCGTTGGAGGCCAGCGGGGTGGGGAAACCGAGCCTTACGTAGCCGACGACCCGCCCGCCCAACTCGGCGACGAGGTGGTCGCGGGGCCCGAAACGCTCGGTGAAGAACGGCTCGTACGGCGGCTGGTCCGGGGGTCTGACCGCATGCTGATAGGACCAGATCGCACGGTCCAGACGGCCCAGCACCTCTTCGTCCTCGGGCGCTCCGGTGCGGATGTACGGCTCGGGCATGAAGTCACTGTAGAACCGGGGCGGATCCGGGGCATCAGGCGCCGCACTCGGCCGCGGGCGCCTTCGGCGTGGTGCTCGTGACAGGACGCCGCGGGATGGGTCCCTGCCGCAGGATGGGGTCATGGAAGCTTCGCGAATCGCCGTGGCCGGCGCGTCCGGCCTCATCGGTACGGCTCTGGTGCGCTCACTGACCGCGGACGGGCACGAGGTGGTGCGGCTGGTGCGCCGTACGCCCCGGGCGGACGACGAGGTCGAGTGGGACCCGGAGCGGCAGTACGTCGACGCGGTGGGACTCGCCGGCTGTGACGCCGTGGTGAACCTCGCGGGCGCCGGTATCGCCGACCACCGCTGGACCGAGGCGTACAGACGCGCGATCCGCGACAGCCGGGTGCTCGGCACCGCCGCCCTCGCGGAGGCCGTCGCCGCCCTCGACCGGCCACCGCGGGTCTTCCTGAACGGCAGCGCCATGGGCTTCTACGGAGACACCGGCGAAC
Source organism: Streptomyces sp. NPDC048484 (assembly GCF_040651415.1). Lineage (NCBI taxonomy): Bacteria > Bacillati > Actinomycetota > Actinomycetes > Kitasatosporales > Streptomycetaceae > Streptomyces > Streptomyces sp. NPDC048484. The sequence continues at coordinate 79,833 of NZ_JBEZJY010000033.1, read as the reverse complement.
GGCCCGTGGACGAGGACTCGCCTCCCGGGGACGGGTTCCTGCCCTCGCTGTGCGTGGAGTGGGAGGAGGCGGCGGCGCCCGCGCAGGAGGCCGGCGTACGGACCGTCTTCGCGCGCACCGGGCTGGTGGTGGCCGCGCAGGGCGGCGCCTGGGGGCGGCTCTTCCCCCTGTTCAGGGCGGGGCTCGGCGGGAGGATGGGCGACGGCAGGCAGTACTGGAGCTACATCGCGCTGCACGACCACGTGGCCGCGCTGCGGCATCTGCTCGATTCCGAGTCGCTGTCCGGGCCCTTCAACCTGACTGCTCCGGAGCCGCTCACCAACGGCGAGATCACGGCCGCCATGGGGCGCGTCCTGCACCGGCCCACGCTCTTCGCGGTACCCGCACCCGTGCTGAGGGCCGTGCTCGGCGAGATGGCGCAGGAGGTGCTGGGCAGCCAGCGTGTGCTCCCCACCCGGCTGTTGGAGTCCGGCTTCACCTTCGCGTTCCCGGGGATCGAGGACGCCATTCGGGCGGCGCGGGCGTAGGGGGTGGCCCGTTCCCAGTTGGCCTGGGCACAGCCCCCCGGGGTTGGCCTGGGCACAGCCCCTGAGGTTGGCCTGGGCACAGTCAACCGGCGTTGGCCTTGGCACAGTCCCCCGGCCGGGGCTTCGCCCCCATGCGACCGGCGTGCGACCGTGCCCTGTTCATGCGCGAGTTCCCCCGCCCGGTGGCGGCCCTACGCTCGTTCCGAACTCGGGTACTCCGGAAGCCCGTTGCGGGGCAGGTCGCCCCCAGCAGCCGCGCGACCTCTGGGAGGGACACGTGCTTGAGCCCGCTTGTCAGGCGGACGTCGTCATCGTGGGGGCCGGGGCCGCGGGACTCTCCGCCGCCCATCGGCTGAACAGCGCAGGTGTGACGACCGTCGTCCTGGAGGCCGCCCCTCACGTCGGTGGCCGTATGACGACCGAGAAGGTCGACGGCTTCCGCCTCGACCGCGTCGGCCGGCTCCTCTCCACGTCGTACCCCGGACTGCGGACGACCCCGGGCCTGGACGCTCTCGCCCTGCGCCCGTTCAGCCCCGGTGTCCTCGTCCACGCCGAAGGGCGGGTGCACCGTGCGGGTGAGCCCGCGAGCGCCGGGGGCACAAGGGGCGCACTCGATGCGGCACGCGCCTTCGTGAGCCCCCCTCGATGGACTCGGCAGCGGGCCACGGCCGCCGCGCCGCCCGTGTCGCGGGCGTTCCCCCCGCTCGGGGGCGCACTCGACCAGGCCCGGCTGGCCACGGCCCTCGGCCGGATCGCGACGGCCCCCGTGGAGCGGCTGCCGGCCAGGCCAGAGCGGCCCGCCGGACGGGCGCTGGCGGCCCGTGGCATGCCGGCCCGTACGGTCGAGGGTTTTCTGCGCCCGCTCCTGGCGGCGCTGCTCTGCGATCCGGATCTGACGACATCCAGCCGGTGCGCCGACCTCGCGCTCCGGACCTTCGCCTCCGGCCGCCTGTGCGTCCCCGAGGGCGGCGCCGACACCCTGCCGGAGCTGCTCGCGGCCGCCCTGCCACCGGGGACGGTCCGTACCGGGGTGCGGGTCACCTCCGTCTCGACCACGTCCGTGACGACGGCCGCGCACGGTGAACTGCGGTGCCGGGCCGTCCTGGTGGCGACCGGCGCCCGTGCGGCCGCCGAGCTGCTGCCCGGCCTGCGGGTGCCGCCGTTCCATCCGGTGACGGTGGTGCACCACACGACGGACGAGCCGCCCATCGCGGACGCGGCGCTCCTCCTGGACGCGGACCGCCGGGGCCCGGTGGCCCATACCGCGGTCATCAGCCAGGTCGACCCGTCCCGCGCCCCCGTCGGCCGCGCCCTGATCTCGTCGACCGTCCTGGGCGCACCGCCCACGGACACGGACCGGACGGTACGCGCGCACCTGGCCGCCCTCTACGGCACCGCCACGCACCGCTGGGAGCTGCTCGCGGTCCACCACACGCCCGATGCCGTCCCGGCGATGCCGCCGCCGCACGACCCCCGGCGCCCGGTCCGCCTGCTGGCGGGCCTGTACGTCTGCGGCGACCACCGCGACACCAGCACGGTCCAGGGCACCCTGCGCTCGGGCCACCGGGCGGCGACGGCCCTCCTGGCGGACCTGGGCGTCGACTCGACGGCCGCGGCGGCCCCGGTGCCGACGTCCACGGCGGCGTAGACGGGCGAGAGCCGGGCTGCAGGCCCCTCGCCCCTCAGGGGCGCGGGGCTGCGACATGTGCGGCTCCGCCGCGTGGGCGCGCCCAGCCCCCACCGGCCGGCGGCCTGAACACGACCTACCCGTCGCGGCGCAGCCAACCGCGCAGCCGCAAGCCGCCGCACGGCACCCCGCTCAGCCGAGCGCGGCGACCTTGTCGCGATACCCCCGCACCGGCGCCGCGTCCCGGTACGGCTCCAGCCGCCGCTCGAAGTCGCGTACGTACTCAAGTGCCCGTACCGACCGCATCTCCGATGCCTGCGTCGCCGCCTCCGCGCCCAGTTGGCAGGCCTGGTCGAGCTCTCCGAGACCGAGCCGGGCGGAGGCCAGGACCACCCGGCAGAAGAGACGGCTGCGCGCGTAGCCGGGAGCGCGCAGCTGGAGGGAGCGCTCGGCGTGCTGGGCCGCCGCCCGGTACTGCTGGAGATCGCGGTGGCAGTGGCCGAACTCGTCCGCGAGCTGCGCCTCGTCGAAGAAGCGCGCCCAGTACGGGACTTCGTCGCCGGGCCGGGCGGTCTCCAGGGCCCGCTCGGCCCGCACCAGCGAGGCCGTGGCCGCGCGCACCTCGCCGAGCACCCCGTGGCCCCGGGCCTCGACCGCGTACAGCAGCGCCTGGACGACGGGCGGCGCGGAGGAGCCCACTCCCTGCTGGGCGACCCGGGCCAGCTGCACCGCCTCCCGGCCGTGCCCGAGATAGACCGCTTGTCGGCTCATCGTCACGAGCACGTACGAGCCGTACGCCCGGTCCGCCGCCGCCTGGGACAGCCGCAGCGCCTGCACGAAGTACCGCTGCGCCAGGCCGTGCGCGGCGATGTCGTACGAGGTCCAGCCAGCGAGCCGGGTCAGATCGGACGCCGCGGCGAACAGGCGGCGCCCCGTCTGCTCGCCGTACGTACCGCGCAGCATCGGCTCCAGCTCGTGTTCCAGGTACCGCACGAGGGCCTGCCGGGCGTGCCCTCCGCCGTACGTGTTGTCGAGCGTGCGGAAGAGTTCACCGACCGAGCGCAGGGCCGCGATGTCGCCCGCGGTCACCCGCTGCCCGGGTCCTCGCTCGGTGGCCGCGCGCTGCCTGGAAAGGGGCCTCACCTGTTCGGGCACCGCCGGGAGCCGCACGGAAGCCGGGCGGGCCTGTGCGGGGATACGCGCGACACCGGGGTCGCCGCGGCTCACCCGGTCGTCGGCCCGGCCGATCAGCCAGTCCCGGCTGGGCACGACGAGCCCGGCCGGGGTGAACGCGATCTTGCGTAGTTCCGCGTGGCTTCCCGAGTCCTTGCGCCACAGCCCGCCGACGATGTCGACGGCCTCCTCGGGTGTGGCGGCGAACTCCAGGCCCGCGTAGACGGGTGCGCAGGCGTCGAGTCCGAGGTCCTGTGCGCTGAGCCGGCGGCCGAGGCGGCGGGTGAAGACCTCGGCGATCAGCGCCGGTGTGGTGCCCCGGGGCTGCTGCCCTCGCAGCCACCGGGTCACCGACGTCTTGTCGTATCTCAGATCGAGACCGTGTTCGAGGCCGAGCTGGTCCACTCGACGGGCGAGCCCCGCGTTGGAGAACCCCGCTTCTGCGATAAGTGCGGCGAGCTGACGGTTGGGCGTGCGCTGCGCGGGTCGTTCCGTCATCTGCGGTGCGAACTCCTGCCTTCCGGGCTGGGGGCCTGCGCGGGCAGGCCCGGGCGAGGTTGGCCGCCATGCCGTGAGCAGCCCTGATTAGCCTCGTGAACGGCGCGAATGTAGCGGTCTGTAAGCACCCGATCGCGCACTTTGACGCGCATTCATCCGATCGTGTGAGGATTGCCCGCAGAGCTGACGCACGCCGGTCGGACGTACAGTGGCGTGGGGTCGTTATGGGCCTTACGGGGCTGTCTTGAGCCTTACAACTCTTGCAAGGAGGCGCTTGCCGTGAGCGAGCTGCGGTTCGTCCGCCTGGGTTTCGGTACGGAAGCCGTCGAGTACCAGGAGGCCTGGGACGAGCAGCGCCGTGTCCACACGGCCCGCTTCCAGGACGAGATCCCCGACACCTGCCTGCTCCTTGAGCACCCTCCGGTCTACACGGCCGGCCGGCGCACGGCGGACAGCGAACGGCCCCTCGACGGCACGCCCGTCGTCGACGTGGACCGGGGCGGGAAGATCACCTGGCACGGTCCTGGGCAGCTGGTCGGTTACCCGATCCAGAAACTGCCGCGTCCGGTGGACGTCGTCGCCCATCTCCGGCGCCTGGAGGACGCGATGATCCGCGTCTGCGCGGAGTTCGGCGTCGACACCGGCCGGGTGGAGGGGCGGGCCGGTGTCTGGGTCCTCGGCGATCCGGTGGAGCGGCGGCCGGCTCTCGGCGGGCTCTCCCTCGACCTCGACCCCCGGCTGGCCGACGACGAGTTCGACCCGCGGCTGAACGGGCCCGAGTACGCGCCCTCCAACGCCGGGCAGCGCCGGGAGGACCGCAAGATCTGCGCCATGGGCATACGCGTGGCCAAGGGCGTCACCATGCACGGGTTCGCCCTGAACGTGAACCCCGACACATCCAGCTTCGACAAGATCATCCCGTGCGGGATCCGGGACGCGGGCGTCACGTCGCTCGCGCACGAACTGGGGCGCGACCTGACCATCGCGGAGGTTCTGCCCGTGGCCGAGCGGCACCTCGCGGATGTCCTCGGGACCGCGGAGCTCGCGCCGCGCGCGGTGGAGCGGGCGGCGGTGTAGGGCTTTTTCGCCCCCGAACCCCCGCTCCTCAAACGCCGGAGGGGCTGGAAGACCAGCCCGTCCGGCGTTTGAGGACGAGCGCGTTCAGCGCGATGCGGGGGTCCGGGGGCGGCAGCCCCCAGGTACGGGACGGGCAGGGGCGGCGGGGCGAAAGAGAACCCCGGGAATGGACCCCCGTTCCCGAAGGTTGCCCACCTCGGGGGCCGAGAACCGCACGGGCGTACCCTGGTGTACGCCGAAGAATCGAAGCTACAGGGAGCCGATGTGTCCGCAGTCGCACCCGACGGACGCAAGATGCTGCGCCTGGAGGTCCGGAACGCCCAGACCCCCATCGAGCGTAAGCCCGAGTGGATCAAGACCCGGGCGAAAATGGGTCCCGAGTACACGAAGATGCAGAACCTCGTGAAGAGCGAGGGCCTGCACACGGTCTGCCAGGAAGCGGGCTGTCCCAACATCTACGAGTGCTGGGAAGACCGCGAGGCCACGTTCCTCATCGGCGGCGACCAGTGCACGAGGCGCTGCGACTTCTGCCAGATCGACACCGGCAAGCCCGAGGCGCTGGACCGCGACGAGCCCCGCCGTGTGGGCGAGTCCGTGGTCACCATGGACCTCAACTACGCGACCATCACCGGCGTCGCGCGCGACGACCTGGAGGACGGCGGCGCCTGGCTGTACGCCGAGACCGTGCGCCAGATCCACCAGCAGACCACGGACCGCGCCGAGGGCCGGACCAAGGTCGAGCTGCTGGCCCCGGACTTCAACGCCGAGCCGGCCCAGCTCGCCGAGGTCTTCTCGTCCCGCCCGGAGGTCTTCGCGCACAACGTGGAGACGGTCCCGCGCATCTTCAAGCGCATCCGCCCCGGCTTCCGCTACGAGCGTTCGCTGAAGGTCATCACCGAGGCCCGTGACTACGGTCTGATCACGAAGTCGAACCTGATCCTCGGCATGGGCGAGACCCGCGAAGAAGTCAGCGAGGCTCTCCGCCAGCTCCACGAGGCGGGCTGCGAGCTGGTCACCATCACGCAGTACCTGCGGCCCTCCGTGCGCCACCACCCCGTCGAGCGCTGGGTGAAGCCGCACGAGTTCGTGGAGCTGAAGGACGAGGCCGAGCAGATCGGTTTCTCCGGAGTCATGTCGGGCCCGCTGGTCCGTTCCTCGTACCGGGCCGGCCGCCTCTACCAGATGGCCATCGAGAAGCGCGGTTCGTACGTCGCCTCCCAGGCCGTCTGAAGCAGCTGCCTCAAGCAGCCGCTGGGAACAACTGCTGGAAACAGTTCTCTGAAACAGCCGTCCGGAGCGGCGCCCGGAGCACACCGGGCGCCCTTCCGGATGGCACGCAGTGCCAGATGGTCGTGTGAATCTGCGCACAAGAAGCTACCGGTCAGTAGTGGCCGATACGGCGCGGCCCCGACCGTCCTCGCAGATGAGGGCCACGCCGGGGTCGCGTCGGGGTTTCGCGCCTGCATATCAAGGCTTCACCGGCGTTTGACCGGTCGGTCACGCCCTGGTAACACCATTCAGTGACCCTGGTCCTACAGCACGTAGAGCCCTAGCCAGAGCCGCCGTCCCGAGGGGGGACCCCCATCATGCAGGCCGCGCCCGTACGCGCCACCGCGATTCCGTCGTTCACCGATGCACTCCGTGCCGTCGAGTCCCTGCTTCTGAGCAGTGGCCAGCGCACCGCCCGCCGCAACGCCTGGACCTCCGTCATGGAGGACCGCCGCCGCGCCAAGGACCGCGTCGAGACACAGCGTGTCGTGGAGCAGTCCTTCCTCACGCACCACTGAGCGCTCGCGCACCACTGAGCGAAGGCGCGCGTGACGGAGGCCTACCCGGCACCGCCGTCGTCGGCGCTTCCGTGGCCACGTAGACTCCACGGCATGGCGAGGAAGGAATCCGCAGCGGACGCTGCGAACCCCGGGCGGCTCAAGCAGATCGCCCTGACTTACAAGATGACCCGCAAGGCCGACAAAATGATCGGTCTTGTACTCGCGGCTGTCGGAATCGTCACCCTTGGTGTCTTCCTCGCGATCGGCTTCTTGATCGGCTATCCGATCTATCTCGGCATTCTCGGCCTCCTGCTCGCCTTCCTCGCGTCGGCGATCGTCTTCGGACGCCGGGCCGAGCGGGCGGCCTTCGGGCAGATGGAGGGCCAGCCGGGCGCGGCGGCGGCGGTGCTCGACAATGTCGGGCGCGGCTGGACGACGACTCCGGCCGTGGCGATGAACCGCAGCCAGGACGTGGTCCACCGAGCCGTCGGCAAGGCCGGCATCGTGCTGGTGGCCGAGGGCAACCCGAACCGGGTGAAGACCCTGCTGGCCGCCGAGAAGAAGAAGATGGCCCGCATCGTCGCGGACGTGCCGGTCCACGACATCCTCGTCGGCACGGGTGAGGGCCAGGTGGAGCTGAAGAAGCTCCGTACGAAGATGGTCAAGCTCCCGCGGGTGCTGACCGGTCCGCAGGTCACCGCGACCAACGACCGGCTGCGCGCCCTCGGTGACCTGATGACCAACATGCCGCTCCCGAAGGGTCCAATGCCCAAGGGCATGCGGATGCCGCGCGGCGGCCCGAAGATGCGCTAGCGCTGCCCCTGGACTCAACTGGTACGGGGCGTTCCGGAATCACCGACGGTTCCGGGGCGCCCCGTCATCATGAGAGCGGCGGCAGGTGTACGGCAGCGCGGCAGCGACGCACGGGGCGCACGCGACGCGCAGGGCGCCCGGAACCGATCGGTTCCGGGCGCCCTGCGCGTCGCGCGGAGCAGGAAGGATGCTGACGCCCGTCGTGCGCGGGCCGGGGTCCGTACGGACCGCAGTACGTACGGACCGGTCAGATTCTGACCTCGACCGTGCGGGCCAGGCGGTCGTGCAGCCCGCGTCCGTCGCGGTCCCAGATCAGGGCCGGGAGGGCGAGGCACAGCAGGACCGTACGCAGGAGGGCGCGCAGCGGGTTGACCGTGCCGGTGTCCAGAGCGAAGACCCGCAGCCCGAACAGTCGTTTGCCAGGGGTGAAGCCGATCGTGCCGACGGTCAGAACGCTCGCGACGAAGAAGATGAGCAGTGCCCAGTTCCCGGTCGCCTGTCCGTAGCCGTCGGTGATCAGGCCGTATGCGATCAGGGTGCACAGACCCCAGTCGACGGCGAGGGCGCCCAGGCGCCTGCCGGGGCGCGCGATCGAGCCGGGGCCCGACTCGGGCAGCCCCAGTTGCTCTCCGCGGTATCCGAAGTCGGCACCGGCGTCCTCCGCGGCCGCACGGGGCCCGGAGAGCCACGATCCGATTGCCTGCCTGTTGTCCACGCGTCCACGGTACTGCGACCGTTTTGCCATACGGACAGGTGGGGTAGACCCGACGGCATCCGGTTAACTTGAGCGAAACAATTGGGTCACGCTGGAGAAATCACCCGTCCCTAAGGTCGGGCTCAGCGTGTGCCACCGCACTGGCCGCACGAACGAACTACCACCCCGGTCCGAAGTGGGCGGGAGTAGGAGGAGCTGGATGTTCCAGAACGCCGACGACGTCAAGAAGTTCATCAAGGACGAGGACGTCAAGTTCGTCGACGTCCGCTTCTGCGACCTGCCGGGTGTGATGCAGCACTTCACGATCCCGGCTGAGGCCTTCGACCCCACCGAGGAGCTGGCCTTCGACGGTTCCTCGATCCGTGGCTTCCAGGCCATTCACGAGTCCGACATGGCGCTCCGCGCCGACCTGTCCACCGCGCGCGTCGACTCCTTCCGCCGCGACAAGACGGTCAACATCAACTTCTTCATCCACGACCCGATCACGGGCGAGCAGTACTCCCGTGACCCGCGCAACGTGGCCAAGAAGGCCGAGGCCTACCTCGCGTCGACCGGTATCGCCGACACGGCGTACTTCGGTCCCGAGGCCGAGTTCTACGTGTTCGACAGCGTGCGCTTCGACACGAAGTCGAACGAGGCCTTCTACCACATCGACTCCGAGGCGGGCGCCTGGAACACCGGTGCGGTCGAGAACAACCGCGGTTACAAGGTCCGCTACAAGGGCGGCTACTTCCCGACCCCGCCGGTCGACCACTTCGCCGACCTCCGTGCCGAGATCTCCCTGGAGCTGGCCAAGTCCGGCCTCCAGGTCGAGCGCCAGCACCACGAGGTGGGCACCGCCGGCCAGGCCGAGATCAACTACAAGTTCAACACGCTGCTCGCCGCGGCCGACGACCTCCAGCTCTTCAAGTACATCGTGAAGAACGTCGCCTGGCGCAACGGCAAGACCGCGACCTTCATGCCGAAGCCGATCTTCGGTGACAACGGCTCGGGCATGCACATCCACTCGTCGCTGTGGTCCAACGGCGACCCGCTGTTCTACGACGAGGCCGGCTACGCGGGCCTGTCGGACACCGCCCGCTTCTACATCGGCGGCATCCTCAAGCACGCCCCGTCGCTGCTGGCCTTCACCAACCCGACGGTGAACTCCTACCACCGCCTGGTCCCCGGCTTCGAGGCCCCGGTCAACCTGGTGTACTCGCAGCGCAACCGCTCCGCGGCCATGCGTATCCCGATCACCGGTTCGAACCCGAAGGCCAAGCGCGTCGAGTTCCGCGCGCCCGACTCCTCCGGCAACCCGTACCTCGCCTTCTCGGCGCTGCTGATGGCGGGCCTCGACGGCGTCAAGAACAAGATCGAGCCGGCCGAGCCGATCGACAAGGACCTCTACGAGCTGGCTCCCGAGGAGCACGCGGGCGTCGCGCAGGTCCCGACCTCGCTGCCGGCCGTCCTCGACCGCCTTGAGGCCGACCACGAGTTCCTCCTCGCGGGCGACGTCTTCACGTCCGACCTGATCGAGACGTGGATCGACTACAAGCGCACGAACGAGATCGCGCCGCTGCAGCTGCGTCCGCACCCGCACGAGTTCGAGCTCTACTACGACGTGTGATCGACGCGTAGCGCCTCACGGCTTTCCTCGGAGCCCCGCCGTCGCCCCTCGGGCGACGGCGGGGCTCCGGCGTTCTCTGCCGGTCCCGTCGTCCACGGGTGGCTTCATTTCTTGGTGTTCCAGGGGCGTTCGCGGCTGTAGCGGCGCTCCCACCTGGCCATCCGGTCACGGCGTTGGCGGTATGCGTAGTAGCTGTTGTCGACGCGTCCCGAGGAGCCCGAGCCGCCACCCGAACCGCCCGAGGCGCCACCGGAACCGCCTCCGGACTGTCCTCCGGCGCCGCCGCCGGGCGACGAACCGGCGGACCCCTGGTCGGCGCGGACGTATCGGACGTAGAGGTAGAGCAGTGCGGCTGCGCCGAGCCACCAGACGGGGCTGTTGAACCCCAGGACGACCGAAACGAGGATCGCCAAAATGATCAAGGTACCCATGACGGGTCTCCTTGTGCGTGGGTGGTGGTGGGACCTTGAGGTGTCCGACGCGGCGGCGGGCTGTGCGCCGGTCCCTCGGTGACGTCGAGAGTAGCCCTCAGGATGCCGCGGGATGCCTGTCCGGCGGAAACGAATAACGACCGGACTCGCTTACGCACAGTCATAAATCGACTTGAAGTCAAAAGAAATCGTCACAGAGGAGAGCAATAAGGGTGCTTCGTGATGAGCGCATCTGCGTCCGGGGGCGCCGCGCTTCTCACCCTTGCCCGGCACGGAGTACGCGGCACGCGGTACGCCGTGTTGCCCACCGGGCTCATCGTCGCCGCGCGGACGCGGGCCGCTCGCGAGCCGACGCGCCGCCCGGGAAGCGGGCGGCGCGTCGGGCGTGGACTCAGCGGGCGTACCTCATCAGAGCCCGGACCATGTGGCATGTCGTGTCCGACGGAGGGTGTACGCCTACGAGTTCGGCCGTGCTGCGGATCTTCTCGTTACGGGCCTGGTTGGGCACGTAGACGCCGGAGTCGAGGAGGGCGATGGCCAGCCGCATCGCCTTGAGGCGGCGGTTGTGCGTGATGTACCACTCGCGGGGGCGCCCCGGTGGCAGTGGACGCTTCTCGACGGGCTGGTACGGCAGGTCGAGCACGACCGCCCTCTTGGATGTGGACTGGGTGGGCAGCGGAAACAGTGCGGCAGCGGGCACAGGCATCCTCCTGTCGCGGTCGGGGCACCGGCCGGCGTCTCCGGCGGCACCCTCGAACACTGCTTCTAGTTTACTGCCTCGCACTGACAATCGTCCCTGGCCAGAGGGGCTTTGAGGGTGCCGTGACAGGTGAGCGGCACGGGGTTTCGCGTACCTTGTGCGGCATGGAGATCTGGATCAATCCGGCCTGTTCGAAGTGCCGCAGCGCCATCAGTCTGCTGGACGGGGAAGGGGCCGAGTACACGGTTCGGCGGTACCTGGAGGACGTACCCGACGAGGCCGAGATCCGGGAGGTTCTGGAGCGGCTCGGACTGGAGCCCTGGGACATCACCCGGACCCAGGAGGCCGAGGCGAAGGAGCTGGGCATGCGGGAGTGGGCCCGCGACGCGGGTTCACGGGACCGGTGGGTCACGGCCCTGGCCGGGCATCCCCGGCTCATCCAGCGGCCCATCATCACCGCGCAGGACGGAACCGCCGTGGTCGCGCGGACGGACGAGGCGGTACGGGACGCCCTGGGCCGGTAGCTCCTGCAGCTCCCACAACCCCCACAACTCCCGTGTGATCTACGACACTCTGGTGGCTCGCGTCAACGAGTGAGTAAGTCTGTTCGATACCTCGTACATATCGGCGGACGGTCGCTACCCGGGGCGGCCGGGGAACAGGAGCCGTTCATGTCGCGCAGAAGAACCTTCGGCCCGAAGAAGAAGATCACTCTGCTGGTGAGCGCCGCCGCGGTGGCCGGCGGTGGGGCCTTCGCCCTGGCCACCACGTCGAACGCGGCTCCCAGCACGCCCTCCGCGCAGTCCTCGGTGGTGTGCGGCGGACTGGCCACCGCGCTGGGCAACAACGAGACGTTCATCGAGGGGCAGCGCACCGCCCCGGACGCCCAGTCGGAGGCGCGGATCGCCAACCGGGAGGCGGTCATCGCCCAGATCAAGGTGCAGCAGGAGGCGTCCGGGTGCACGGTCGGCGAGTCCGACGCCAATGTGGGGACCGGAACCGAGGCCGGTGCCGGTGCCGGCGCCGAGGCAGGGGCTGGGGCTGGGGCGGAAGCGCCCGCCGAGTCCGCCGATCCGGCCGGGCAACCGTCGCAGGAGGCATCCGCACCCGCCGCCGGGGACGATGACGCCGCCGCCGGTGAGCAGGTCTGCAACGGGTCCACGGTCACCCTCTCCGGCGAGGACGGCGCCCCGGCCGCGTCCAGCAACCAGTTCCCGGCCGGTACGAAGCTCAAGGTCACGAACCTGGACAACGACAAGTCGACGACCGTGGAGGTCACTTCGACCTCCGGTAGCTGCGCGCTCCTGAACAACGCGGCGTTCGAGCAGGTCCGCGAGCCCGGAAAGTTCCTGATCCGCAAGGCCCTCATCGAGAAGGTGGGCTGACGGGCCCCACCGGGCCGAAGGTGCGTGCCGAGGGCAGGTGCCCGGGCGAGAGCAAGTGCGCAGGCGAGGGCAAGTGCCCAGGGTGAGCGTGAGACCGCGCGTGGTGGAGACGTCCGGCGGGACGGTCTCCGCGACGCGCGCCGCACCCGTCAGCGCGCCGCCGGGAAAGCTCTCCGCAGGTGACCCGCACCACAGAGGCGCCAGGTAACACGGGGTTCACATCCGAGCAATGATCGGGAAATGGCCTGTTGACAGGCTTCGGGGATACTCCGCGGCGCGCCAGTGCCGCAACGCCGCAGCACCCGCATTGCGCGTAGAGACCCACCCCGAAGGATGTGGCCCGTGACCTTCAAGGCTGAGTACATCTGGATCGACGGCACCGAGCCGACGGCCAAGCTCCGTTCGAAGACGAAGATACTCGCCGACGACGCGAAGGGCGCGGAGCTGCCGATCTGGGGCTTCGACGGGTCGTCCACGAACCAGGCCGAGGGCCACGCCTCGGACCGCGTGCTCAAGCCGGTCTCGTCCTTCCCGGACCCGATCCGCGGCGGTGACGACATCCTCGTCATGTGCGAGGTCCTCAACATCGACATGACGCCTCACGAGTCCAACACCCGTGCCGCGCTCAGCGAGGTCGCGGAGAGGTTCGCCGACCAGGAGCCGATCTTCGGCATCGAGCAGGAGTACACCTTCTTCGACGGCGAGCGTCCGCTCGGCTTCCCCGTGGGGGGCTTCCCGGCCCCGCAGGGCGGTTACTACTGCGGCGTCGGCGCCGACGAGATCTTCGGCCGTGACATCGTCGAGGCCCACCTGGACAACTGCCTCAAGGCCGGCCTCGCCATCTCCGGCATCAACGCCGAGGTCATGCCCGGCCAGTGGGAGTTCCAGGTCGGACCGGTCTCCCCGCTGGAGGTCTCCGACCACCTGTGGGTGGCCCGCTGGCTGCTCTACCGCACCGCCGAGGACTTCAAGGTCTCCGCGACGCTGGACCCGAAGCCGGTGAAGGGCGACTGGAACGGCGCCGGCGCGCACACCAACTTCTCCACGAAGGCGATGCGCGAGGGCTACGACGCGATCATCACCGCGTGCGAGTCGCTGGGTGAGGGCTCCAAGCCCCTCGACCACGTCAAGCACTACGGCGCCGGCATCGACGACCGCCTGACGGGCCTGCACGAGACCGCCCCCTGGAACGAGTACTCGTACGGCGTCTCCAACCGTGGCGCCTCGGTCCGTATCCCGTGGCAGGTCGAGAAGGACGGCAAGGGCTACATCGAGGACCGCCGCCCGAACGCGAACGTCGACCCGTACCTCGTGACGCGGCTGATCGTCGACACCTGCTGCACCGCCCTCGAAAAGGCCGGGCAGGTCTGATCCGCCTGATTTCTCTGCAGGGGCGCCCGCCGGATCGGTGGGCGCCCCTTCGCATGCGCGGGCGCCCAGGTGTGGGCTCTGTGTCGACGGCAGCTGTCCGGACAGCGAGAGGAGACTGCTGTTGGCGCCCTGTGTCTGCTTCAATGGGAGCATGGTCGGCTTCCAGAGGTGCATCGCTACGGGTCGTCACGACCTTGAGCCCTTCTGGCCTTCCCGTCAGCACCACGACTTCGACCGGGTGTGTTGTCGCGCGACGAACGCGCCGGCCCTCTAAAGCCGTATCCCGGCCTTCGGCCAGCGCGCACGGCGTACGTCCTCCGACGACCTCTCGCGCGAAAAGAGCTGACCCCTCATGGCGAACACCCGCCCCTTCTCCTCTGCGGCCACCGCTCCCTCCCCGGCGCCTTCCACCGGCTCGGCCCGCCATCGACTGCGCGCCGTCGACCGGGACGAGGTGGTGGACGTCACCGGCCTCCTCCCGCCGGGCGCCACCTGGCTGCCCGCTCCCCCGCACACCCTGCCCACGCTGCCGGGCCGGCCGCCGATGATCGGGTACCTGGTCCTCGTGCCGGCCGACCAGCCGCCCTTCCTGCCGGTCGCCGTGCCGGACTCGGCCCCGGACACGCACTCGGAGTCGGACTCGGAGTCGGAGTCGGACTCGGCAAAGCGCGAGAAGCCCAGGCCGTCCGGCGAGTCCGGCGAGTCCGGCGAGTCCGGCGAGTCCGGCGCCGACCTCCCCGTACGCGTCGACACCGTCCAGCGCACCGCCGAGGTCGACGGAAGGCCGCTCGACCTCACGTACCTGGAGTTCGAGTTGCTCGCGCACCTGGTGGCGCATCCGCACCGGGTGCACACCCGCGACCAGTTGGTCACCACGGTGTGGGGCTACGGGCACGTGGGCGACGGCCGGACCGTGGACGTCCACATCGCCCGGCTGCGCCGCAAGCTCGGTGCGGGGCACCGGGACACCATCCGGACCGTTCGCCGCGTCGGCTACAAGTACGCGCCTGCGACCGGAAGCTGAGCCCGGCGGCGGAGCGACGGTTCGCCTGTGGGCAGAACTTCGTTCCGCCGCACGGCTGAGCGGGGCAGAGTCCTCTTCATGAGACTTCTGGTGCTGGGCGGTACGGAGTTCGTGGGGCGCGCGGTCGTGGAGGCGGCGCTCGGCCGCGGCTGGGACGTGACCGTCTTCCACCGCGGCAGGCACGCCCCGCCCGCGGGCGTGCGCTCCCTGCACGGCGACCGCACCGCGCCCGGCGGGCTCGCGGCCCTCGCCGAGGGCGAGTGGGACGTGGTGGTCGACACCTGGTCGGCCGCTCCGCTCGTGGTCCGGGACGCCGCGCGGCTGCTGAAGGACCGCGTCCGGCAGTACGTGTACGTGTCGAGCCGTTCCGTGTACGCGTGGCCGCAGCCGGCCGGTCAGGACGAGAACGGCCGCCTGGTGGAAGGTGCCTCCGCCGATGCCGGGCAGACCGACTACGCGCGGGACAAGCGCGGCGGCGAACTGGCCGTGCTCGACGCCTTCGGCGAGGAGCGGTCGCTCCTGGTACGGGCCGGGCTGATCCTGGGCCCGTACGAGAACATCGGCCGGCTGCCGTGGTGGCTCACCCGTGCGGCCCGAGGTGGCCCCGTGCTCGCGCCGGGCCCCCGTGAACTCCCGCTCCAGTACATCGACGTCCGCGACCTCGCCGAGTGGATCCTCGGGGCCACGGAGGGCGCGAAGGACGGGGCGGGCGGGGCGAGCGGCGCGTACGACCTCGTCAGCCCGTCGGGGCACGCGACCACGGGGACGCTGCTCGACGCGTGTGCGCGGGTCACGGGCGGCCGGGCCGAGCTCCGCTGGACCGAGCCCGACCTGATCCTGGCGGCCGGCATCGAGCCCTGGACGCAGTTGCCCGTGTGGGTGCCGCCGGACTCGGAGCTGCACGACATGCTGCACCGGGCCGATGTGTCGAAGGCGGTACGGAGCGGGCTCCGGTGCCGCCCGGTCTCCGAGACGGTGGCCGACACCTGGAGCTGGCTCCAGGACATCGGCGGCACCGCACCCCAGCGTCCCGACCGCCCTGCGGTCGGCCTCGATCCCGCCGTGGAGGAGAAGGTCCTGGGCGACGTGAAGGAGAGGGAGGAGAGAGCCCTGGGCGACTGAGCGCGGCGGCGCGGCCCCGGGGGTGCTGCCAGCACCACCCCCTTCCGGGTGGCTCGGCCCCCTGACCGGGGCGGCGAGTTGGGCGAGACTGAGGACATGGCTACCGACGGGGACAGCAGCGGGAACAGCACGGCAGGCGACAGGGTGCGTACCGCCGCGCTCGCCGGGGTGCGGGCACTGCTGCTGGCGGTCGTGGCACCGGCCGGGTCGATCGTCCTCTTCGTGCTGACCGCCGTGTCGATCACCTTCGTGCCCCTGGGCATCGGCATCGTCACGACACCCTGGGTACTGGCCGCCGTGCGGGGCTTCGCCGACTGGCGGCGTCTGTTGGCGGCCCAGTGGTGCGGGGTGCGGATCCCGCCCGCGTACCGGCCGGTCCCGAAGGACGCCAACCCCTGGGCGCGGTGTTTCCACCTGCTCGGCGACCCGGCGGTCCGGCGGGACCTCCTGTGGATCCCGGTCGACATGACCGCGGGCTTCGTCACGGCGCTGCTGCCCGCCGTGCTGCTCTTCTACCCGTTCGAGGGGTTCGCCCTGGCGGCCGGGCTGTGGCGGGTCTTCACCGACGGCACCCGCGTCGGCTGGTGGTACGGGTTCGTGCCGGTCGGCGGGCAGCTCAGCGCCCTCGCCGCGGGGGCCCTGGGCGCCGCCCTGCTCGTCACCGGCGTCTACACGACCCCCTACCTCCTGCGTGTCCACTTCTTGTTGACCCGGTCCCTCCTGGCGTCCGGCCAGGGCGAACTCGCCGAGCGTGTCCGCGTACTCACCGAGACGCGGCGCGACGCCGTCGACACCTCAGCGGCCGAACTGCGGCGGATCGAGCGGGACCTGCACGACGGGGCCCAGGCACGGCTGGTCGCGATGGGCATGGATCTCGGCACGATCGAGGCCCTGATCGAGAAGGACCCGGCGAAGGCCAGGCAACTGCTCGCGCAGACCCGCAAGTCGTCCGCCGAGGCACTCACCGAACTCCGCGACCTCGTACGCGGCATCCATCCTCCGGTGCTCGCGGAGCGCGGACTCGGCGACGCGGTACGGGCGTTGGCGCTGCGGATGCCCCTCACCGCGGAGGTCGACGTGGATCTGCCCGGCCGGCTCGGTGCGCCGGTGGAGTCCGCGGCGTACTTCGCCGTCAGCGAGGCCCTCACCAACACGGTCAAGCACTCGGGCGCCGGGCGCGTCTGGATCGACATGCACCACAGTCCGCAGCACGGCGGCGTGCTGCGGATCGCCGTCACCGACGACGGCGGGGGCGGCGCCACGATCGGCGCGGGCTCGGGACTCTCCGGACTCGAACGGCGACTCGGTACATTCGACGGCATCCTGGCCGTCAGCAGTCCCCCGGGCGGCCCCACCATGGTGACCATGGAGATCCCTTGCGAGTTGTCCTAGCCGAAGACCTGTTCCTGCTGCGCGACGGCCTGGTCCGGATGCTGGAGGCGTTCGACTTCGAGATCGCCGCCGCCGTCGAGACCGGCCCCGAACTGACGCGGGCGCTCGCCGAGTTGGCGCCGGACGTCGCCGTGGTCGACGTGCGCCTGCCCCCCTCGCACACGGACGAGGGGCTGCAGTGCGCGCTGGAGGCCCGCCGGGCCAGACCCGGACTGCCGGTACTCGTACTGTCACAGCACGTCGAGCAGTTGTACGCGCGTGAGCTGCTCGCCGACGGGGTCGGCGGGGTCGGCTATCTGCTCAAGGACCGGGTGTTCGACGCCGAGCAGTTCATCGACTCGGTGCGCCGGGTGGCGGCGGGCGGCACGGCGATGGATCCGCAGGTCATCCAGCAGTTGCTGGCGCGGCGGCAGGCCGACGACAGGCCGCTGGGCCGGCTGACCCCTCGTGAGCTGGAGGTTTTGGAACTGATGGCTCAGGGCAGATCGAATGCGGCGATCGCGGGGCAACTCGTGGTCACGGAGCGGGCCATCGCCAAGCACACCTCCAACATCTTCGCGAAGCTGGGTCTGGATGTCTCGGACGACGACAACCGTCGCGTCCTGGCCGTTCTCGCCTATTTGGATCAGGGCCGCTGAAATGTCCCCGCAGGCCGGCCCCGAACTCCTCCCCCATTGGGTGTTGTTCAACAATCGGCCCTCAACTGTCGTTGTTTCAGGGGCTTCTGGGCCCCTTGCGGCGGGATTGCGCCACGGAACTCTCATCAATTTCTGAGGCCTCTGAACGCCCCAGGAACCTCCTCCGTATTGAACGGAGCCGCTTCACCTCCTGTCGGGCGCCCTCGATGCCCCCGCAAGGAAGCCAGAGGAGTTCCATGGGACGCACGAACCGAAAACGCCGCTCCACGCTCGCCAACCGGGCGATAGCCGCATCGGCGGCTCTCGCGCTGGGTGGCGGCGGTCTGCTTGCGGCCAACATCTACGCTTCTGCGGGCGAGGGAAAGAACTCGACCCAGAACGCGCAGACAACCGCCGCCTCGGTGGCCACGATCAAATGCCCGGACGTCGGTCAGAAACTGACCGACGTACCCAAGGGCGCACGCGCCGGTGTCGACAAAGAGCTGGCGACGCTCGACCAGCAGGTCACGGAGGCTTATAAGCGCCTTGCGGATACACGTCAGGCTCAGGCGGGGGATGCCGGCTACGTCAACAACGCCATCCTCAGCCCGCTGAAGTCCAAGCGGGTGGCCACGATCGACCGCATCGGCAACAACATCAAGCGGGCGGGCGGCAAGGCTCCGGCGGGAGGCGGCGAGCTCGCCGACTGTCAGGGTGTGCCGGCCGACCAGCCCGCCGCCGGTGAAGGCCAGGCCGGTGAAGGCCAGGCCAACGGCGGCCAGGACCAGGCCGACAACGGTGGTCAGGGCGACGGAGGCCAGGACCAGGCCGACGGCGGCCAGGGCGCCGACGGTGGCCAGGACGCCGGCGACGGCGCCCAGGAAGGCAACGGCCCCGCGGCCGAGGACTTCCAGGACATCACCCAGGTTCAGCCGACCGGCGGAGCCAAGGGTGTGGGTCCGAACGGGCTCCCCGCGAACGGTGACGGCGGTTCCACGGGCAGCTTCACCACGAGCTGTGGCACCAACGGGAACGACAACCACAACTCGGACAACGTGATCGTCGCTCCGGGTGTCGACAACGGTGCGCAGCACACGCACGACTACGTCGGCAACCAGGACAACAACGCCTTCACCAGCGACGAGCAGTTCCTCCAGGCCGACACCAGCTGCGAGAACCAGGGCGACAAGTCGTCGTACTACTGGCCGGTGCTGCGCCTGCAGGACGGTACGGACGAGTTCGACGCGAACGACCTCGGTGGCGGTGCGGAAGGCAACATCGGCAAGATCCTCGAAGCCAGCGAGGCTGAGCTGAAGTTCGTCGGCAACAAGAAGAGCGATGTCGTCGCGATGCCGTCGGCCCTGCGCATCATCACCGGTGATGCCAAGGCCTTCACCAACGGCCTCGCCAACGCCAACACGAACTGGAGCTGCACCGGCTTCGAGGACAGGCAGCTGACGGACAAGTACCCGATCTGCCCCGAGGGCAGCTCGGTGGTACGGACGTCCAACTTCCAGAGCTGCTGGGACGGCCAGAACATCGACAGCGCCAACCACCGCACGCACATCTCCTTCGTGCAGGAGGACGGTACCTGCGCCAACGGTTTCCAGGCCATCCCCCAGCTCCAGGCCCGTCTGGTCTACGACGCTCCGGCGCCGCAGATCGAGAACGGGCAGGTCGTGAACCCGTTCGCGGTGGACGGTTTCCCGGACCAGCTGCACAAGGCGATCACCGACCACAACGACTTCATCAACTTCTTCGACGAGAACACGATGAACGAGGTCGTCGACTGCATCAACAGCGGTCAGGATTGCTAGTAGCAGGGCTGTAGTCAGTTCATAGCGGCAAGCAGAAAGAAGCCGGCGGTGGGAATTCCCACCGCCGGCTTTCGCTTGCCCGAACCTGCGAGCCCTGACCCCGCGGGCCCCTGAACCTGCGAACCCGCGCGGTCAGCGAACCCGCGCGGTCAGCCGCTGTGTCCGCCGCTTTTGTTGTGGCTGCCACCGGGATTCATGTGCTCGGAGCCCTCCTCCATGGTCCCGCCGAGCCGGCCGCGCAGCGCAGCGACCGTCTTCTTCTCACCGACGGCGACCCACTTGCGGCCGACCAGGTAGTAGCCGCCGTAGTCCTTCGCCCCGGACAGCCACTCGGCCTGACCGCGGTCGGTGGCGAACGTCGCGAGGACGTACTTCTCGCCGGGGCTCTTGCAGATGGCCTGGCGGATCGTGTCCGCGTCCGTCTGCATGTTCGGCTCGCAGCCCGCCTCGCTCGCGATGTGTTCCAGGCTCCCGGACGCGGTCTCGGGAACCTTCTTCCCGCTGTCCTTGTCCTCGGAGCCACAGCCGGTCACCGCCAGCAGCGCCACGACCGCCCCGGCCGTACCGACCGCGAGCCTCTTCCTCGTCACACTCATGCGTACGTACCTCCGGGTCAGAGCCTGTGTCATGTCCCCGGCCGGATCAGCGCGAGGCGTCTGGCGCGTGCGATCGCAAGGCGCCGGAGCGCCCATGTGGCGGAGCCACCTGGGCGTTTCGGCAACGCCGCGAGCGTGCGTGCCAGACGCCTCGCGCCCGGCCGGGGACATGACACAGGCTCTCAGTTCCGGCCTGGGAGGGTCGGTCCCGGCCCACGCCACTGAGAGCCCTGGCAGAAGGGCCCCGTCTTCGATACGGCTCCCGCGCGCTCCGTGCTCAATCGGCGCCCGTCCGGGTGTGGTCGGTACGCCTGTGCGAAGGTGTGCCCGTGACCACAGAAGAGACGACAGAAGACAAGACAACAGGAAACCAGACAGCGGACTGGGAAGAACGCGTGGCGGCTGCCTGGGCCGGCTTCGCCGACAGCCCGGAGGCGGACGCGGCGGACTTCCGCACGCTGATCGACGGGCTCGTCGCCGAGTTGCCGGCCGACAGCCCGGTCGGCCCCTTCGAGCGGGCCTCCGCCTGGGATTCGACGGGTCACCCGGACAAAGCCGTGCCGCTGTACCGGGAGGCCCTGGCACGCGGCCTCGACGGCTACCGCGGCCGGCGCGCGAAGATCCAGCTGTCCAGCTCGCTGCGGAACCTCGGACAGCCCGAGGAGGGCGTCAAGCTTCTGTCGCCCGAACTCGTCGGCGTCTCGGACGAGTTGGACGACGCCGTACGGGCGACCCTCGCGCTGTGCCTGGCGAGTCTGGGCCGCGAACGTGAGGGGCTCTCACTCGTGCTGGGCGCCCTCGCCCCGCATCTGCCGCGCTACCAGCGGTCCATGGCGAACTACGCGCGTCTGCTCGTGGAGCCGGAGGGGCAACTCCCGGGGGAGTCCGGGCAGTCCAGGTGACCATCCATCGATTCGCTCGTTCTGCTGAACGTGCAGTCACAGGATGTCGCCCCGCGCCCCCGCCCCGCATCAGCCGCCGCCTCCGGGCCACCGGTCGACGTCGAGCAGGCCGAGGCCGCGCTCGTCGAGCACTACCCGCGGCTCGTCCGGCTCGCCTATCTGGTACTGCCGCCGAGCCTCGGCCGCAACCGCCGGGTACTCACCGCGCACGCGCTCACCCAGCGCACCCTGCCCCGTGGCCGGACCTCCGGCGACGCCTCTGTCGTTCCGGCCCAGAAGACGGCCGCCGAGGGCCGCGACGGTGATCCCGGATACGCGTACGTGCGTCTGCGCGTCCTGCGCCTGGCCCTGGAGGCGGGCCGGCCGCTGACCTTCCGGTCCTGGCCCACCCGGGCGCAACTGCCGCCGCTGCTCCCCCGGGTGTGGGGCCTGCGGCTCTTCCCGCGCTCGGGCGGCGCCGACGAACTCGCCCTGGACCAGCAGCTCTCGGCCCTGTCCGCCCCGGCCCGCGCCGCCTACGTCCTGCGCGGCCTGGAAGGGCTGGCCGACCCGGACGTACGCAGGGTGCTGGCCGCGGCCGGCGAGGAGGACCCGGCCGCCGCCCTCGCCGAAGCGGACAGGGCGGACGGAGCGAACAGGGCGGACAGGGCGGCCGGGAAGGGCGGGAGAGACGGCACGGAGGAGCGGTACGGGCTGCTGACCTCCCCCGAGTTCGACCCGTGCTCCCTGCAGGCCCGGCCCACCGATCTGATGCGGCGCCGCCAGCACAGCAAGGCGGCGATCGCCGCGGCCGCCGCGGTGGCGGTGTGCGGAGCGCTCCTCGGCATGCCCGGTGACGGCTGGGGACCCGAAGGCCCGGCCGCGCCCCCGTACGCGCAGAACCCGGCGGCCCAGGCCGCCCTGGACCCCGCCAGGCTGACGCTGGTCCCGGCGGAGGCGTGGGAGTCGTCGGCGCGCACCGACTTCTCCGTGTGGCCCGCGCGCGGCGGGCTCACCGGCGACCAGGGCCTGCTGCGCCGGGCGCTCGCCGTGTGGGCGCGGCCCGGCGAGTCCGTACAGGTTTCGGCCACTCCGGGCACACCGGCGGGCGCCCCGCCGGGACCGCCCCAGCTGCTGTACGCGGGTGTGGTCGACCAGAGCCGGGTCGTGCTGCTCTACGACGGCCTGCGCATCGCGCGGTACGCCGAAGCGAAGGACGGCACGCAGGGCGCCGCCCTCGACTTGGCGCGGGTCGACGGTGCCACGGGAGCCGACGCGAGCGCGGTGGTCCTGGGCCGTGCCGACGGCAACGTCCGCTACCTGACGGCACCCTGGGTGCGGACCGCCGCCGTACGCGACCTGCTGCGGTCCGCCGCCGGTACGGCCAGTACGGCCAGTACGGCCGGTGCGACCCCGCTGGCGCGCTCGGCGGACGGGGTGAGCGAGCCGTTCGCCAGTCCGGCCCTGCAGACCGGCGCGTGCCGTTCCTGGAACGTGCTGGAGCTGACGGACCGGACGGGCACCCGGCTGCTGACCGACCTCGGGGAGCTGACGCCCGCCCGGCTCACCTCGGGCCGTCCCGGGCAGCCGCGCGACGCCTCGGCGGCGACCTGGTCCCCGCTCGCCTGCTCCCTCGCGGCAGTCCGCGGCCAGGGGGTGCGCTCGGTGAACTCCTGGCAGTACGCCCGCCAGTCCCTCCCCGACGTGAGCGGCACCGCCGGCTGGCTGTGCACCCGCGCGGACACCTGGCGCGGCGCCGGCCCGCTGGTGCTCGCCCAGTTCCACGCGCCGGGACAGCGGTACGGCGCGGTCACGGCGAAGGCGGAGAACACGGCCGCCTGCGGCTCGAAGGACCCGCACGTCCTGGCAGGCGTGCTGTGGAAGTCCGCCAAGGGCGACTGGTACCTCCTCGCCGCAGGCAGCAAGGACACGGCGTCGATCCGTGCGACGGGCGGCGTCAGCGGGTCCGCGCGGGGGAATCTCCTCGCGGCACGGGCCGAACAGGGCGCGCAGGCGGGCCTGAAGGGGACCCTGGACAGCGGAAGGGAGATCACCGGGCTCCGCTAGCGCCGCCGCCGCCGGCGCCGCGAGGGGCGGGGGCGGGGGCGGGGGCTGACGTGGATGAACGGCCCGGCGGCGCCGTTCCGTTCGGGGCCGGATCCGATCGGTAGGGTGTTCGCATGACTACCGGGGTAGTACGTCGCAGGATGGGTGTCGAGGAACGGCGACAGCAGTTGATCGGCGTCGCCCTCGATCTGTTCAGCCGACGCTCGCCGGACGACGTGTCCATCGACGAGATAGCCTCCGCCGCGGGTATCTCACGGCCGCTGGTCTACCACTACTTCCCCGGCAAACTCAGCCTGTACGAGGCCGCGTTGCAGCGCGCCGCGGGCGACTTGAAGGAACGTTTCATCGTGCCGCGGGAAGGCCCGCTGGGCGCACGGCTGCTGCGGGTGATGCGCCGCTTCTTCGACTTCGTGGACGAGCACGGGCCCGGTTTCTCGGCGCTGATGCGCGGTGGCCCGGCGGTCGGCTCCAGCACCACGAACGCCCTGGTCGACGGTGTGCGGCAGGCCGCGTACCTGCAGATCCTGGCTCACCTGCGCGTCGACCAGCCGCCCGCCCGTCTCGAACTGGTCGTCCGCTCATGGATCGCCCTGGCCGAGGCGACCGCCCTGATCTGGCTGGACGGCCGCCGCATCCCGCGCGCCGAGCTGGAGGTCCAGCTGGTCCACGACTTCGCGGCCCTGGCCGCGGTGAGCGCCGCGTCCGACACCGAGATGGCCACGCTCCTGCGCCGCGCGGGCCTTTAGGGCGTCCTTCGGTGACCTCGTAGGGCTTCCTTCAGTGACCTCGCCGGTCAGCCAGGGACGTGACCGTCGGGTCCGGCTCGCTGATCGCCGCCGGTCAGCCCACGGACTTCTGGTACGACGCCTCAAGATCCAGCACCTCCGCGGAGGCATGCAGCGTCACCCCGTCCACCGGCTTCACATGCGCCCGCAGCAGCTCAAGCGTCCGCGACGTCAACGCGGACTTCACCTCGGCGGACCGCCCCGGCAACAGCGCCAACGAGACGTGCACGAGCGCGTGCCCCGCACCCTCCGCCCCGACCACGATGTCGTCGACGGCCCGGAACCGGCTCTTGCACGCCTCGATCTTCGCGCCGGCCGTCTCCACCACCATGGTGTGCAGTGCGACAGCGAACCCCTGCCGGTCGAAGGTCTCGGCCAGTGGCACGGAGTAGTCGACGGTGATCTGCGGCATGGGCACTCCTGTTCTAGACAACAGAACTCAGCCTAGCCTCAGCCGGCCGCGGCCTCGGGCGCCAGCCTCAGCGCGAGAAGCGCGATGTCGTCCTCCCGCTCATGGCCGAAGCACTCCAGGAGCGTGTCGCACAGGGCTTCCAGCCCGGACAGGGCACCCGCGGAGGCCGCACGCAGGTGCTCCATCGAGACCGCGAGGTCCGTGCCCCGGGTCTCGATCAGACCGTCGGTGACCAGGAGGAGCCGGTCCCCCGCTTCGAGGAACAGCTCGGTCGGCGGCGGGTGGGGCAGCCCCACACCGAGCAGCGGCCCGGCGGCCTTGGCGTAGTCGGCGGTGCCGCAGTCCTGGATGATCAGCGGCGGGATGTGGCCCGCGTTGGCGATACGCGCGCGGCCGGTGCCGGGGTCGATCAGGACCAGGCAGACGGTGGCGGTGACCCCGGGGTGGTAGTACTGCATCATCCGGTCGAGGCGCTCGGCGAGCACGGCCGGGTCGCTCTCCTCGACGCAGTAGGCACGCAGCGCGTGCCGGATCTCCACCATGACGGTCGCCGCGTCCAGCGAGTGGCCGACGACGTCGCCCACCGCGGCGAGCACGCCGTCGCGGGTGCGCAGTGCGGCGTAGAAGTCGCCCCCGATCTCGGTCTGCTGCGAGGCCGGCACATAGCGGACCACGACGTCGAGCCCCGGCAGTTCGGGCAGCCGGTGCGGCTGGGGCAGGAAGCTGTGCTGGAGGGTGAGGGCGACGTGCCGTTCGACCTGGTACATGAGCAGCGGCTCGGCGGCGAGCGCGGTGGCCTGGGCGAGCCGGGCCACCAGGGTCTCCTCCTCGGGGTTCGGCGCGCGCACCCCGCGGGTGGGCGTGGCCAGGCACACCGAGGCCTTGCCGTCCTGGGTGAGGTTGAGCACCAGCCGGGCGTCGTGCTGCACGCCGGGCCGGAAGAACCCGGCGGGCCACAGCGGCGCGGGGACCGTGGTGATCTGCACCGCGGACTGCCCACGGGTGAGCCGCCGGAGCAGACCGGCCACGGCCCGGTGGGCACCCTCGTCGGGCAGCGCGAGCGAGGTGCGGTCCCGGGAGGTGGCGTGGTACAGCTCGCCGTCCGGGCCGAGGAAGAAGACAGCGGCCGGGCCGCCGGTGAGCCGTGCGGTGCCGTTGGCCGCGGCGTCGGCGAGTTCCTGCAGGGAGCGGGCCGCCTGGATGGTGACGATCGTCTCCGACAGCAGCGTCAGCCGCCGTGCCAGTGCCTGGTCGTCGGCCCGTAGCCGCGCGGCACGCACCGCGGCCCGGACCACCGCGTCGATCTCCTCCGGCTCGGCCGGAACCGTCAGATACGCGTCCCCGCCCGACTCCAGTGCCCGGCAGCGGTCGCCCGGGGCCACGGCGGAGGCCGAGAAGTGCACGACGGGCAGACCGGCCATGTGCGGCCGGGTCTTGATCCTGCGGCACAGTTCGTAGCCGTTCATGTCCGTCAGGGCCACGTCGACAAGGGCCACGTCGGGCAGGGTTCCTCTGCGCAGCCGTGCGTCGAGTTCGACGAGCGCCTCGTAACCGGTGGCGACCGGGACCACCTGGTGACCGGCACGGCGCAGCAGGGCGCCCATGGCGTACCGGCCGGACGCCGAGTCGTCGACGAGCAGCACGGTCGCCTCTGTCCGCTTGCTGTTGACGTCCATCTGCCAGCCTTTTGGACACACTTACGGGGCAGTCCGGGGTCCCAGGGCTGCCCCATAACGGTAGTGCTCTCTCAGGAGGTCCGGGAGAATACCGCCACGGTCCGTCCAGGAACGGCGAAGGTGCCGGATTCCGGTTCATAGGACGCGGACCTGACCGTTGGGTCCTCGCCCCCGGCCTGGACGGGGTGCAGTTCGTACGCCGTGCCCCGCAGGTCCGGCACCTTCTGCTCCCGCGTTCCGGGGGTTGCGTTGAAGACGACGACGAGGTCGCCGAGTTCCATGGTGATCACACCGGGCGTCTCGTCCTTGCCGGACAGCGGGTAGGACAGCTTCGACTGCACCTGCTCGGCGGTACCGAGCCCGAAGACTTTCTCACTCGTACGGATGCGCAGCAGATCCCGGTACGCGGCAGAAGCGCCCTCGATCTGTGGGCAGCCCACCCCGACGGACGTCAACAGGGGTTTGCCGTAGACCCACTTGGACTCGTTGTCGGCGGCAGGCGGCAGCCCGCGCCCGAAGCCGTTGCCGCCGCCGCTGCCGCCGACGCTGCCGTCGCCGTCCCGGCAGTCCCAGTGGATGGCGTTGAACCAGTCGCCGCTGTCGTACGAGTTGCGGTCCAGGGACTTGGAACGCAGCAGGTCGGTGCCCGCCTGGGAGAGCGCCGGGCCCTGCGACAGGGTGGCCGTCGCCATCGCGAGGACCTGCATCCGGGCCCGGTCGGCCGCCGGGGTTCCCTGGGGCAGCTTGAACGCGAGCGCGTCGAACAGCGACTCGTTGTCGTGCGCGTCCACGTACGCGAGGGCGTCGCCGGGCGCGTCCGCGTATCCGGCGGGCGCCCCGTTGTAGTCGACCTCGGAGCCCTCGACCTCCTTGCCCGCGGTGTCGGTGAAGCTGTACTCGGCGAGGTTGCCGGACAGGCCCACCTTGATCAGGTCCTGGTAGTGCAGGAGGCGGGCCTTCTGCTCGGCCGCCGTGCCGTTGCCCGCCGAGGAGTTGGGGTCGGTGTAGAGGCCGGACGCGAAGCCCTGGACTCCCGGGTCCTCGTCGAACGGGCCGCCGCCGCGCACGGCGTCACGGGCCCGGTCGGAGAAGGTGGCGACGCCGGTCCCGGCCATGTTCCTCTGCGTGGCCTGGACGAATCGGGCGTCGTCCGCGACCTCGCCGAAGTTCCAGCCCTCGCCGTAGAGGACGATCTTCTTGCCGTCGACGCCGTCCTTGGCGGGGGTGAGCGCGTCGAGGGCCTTCCTGACCGCCAGGATGTTGGCCTTCGGGTGGTGGCCCATCAGGTCGAAGCGGAACCCGTCGACCTTGTACTCCCTGGCCCAGGTGACGATCGAGTCGACCACCAGTTTGCCCATCATGGCGTTCTCAGGTGCCGTGTTGGCGCAGCAGGTGGAGGTGGCGACACCGCCGTCGGCGAGGAGCCGCTGGTAGTAGCCGGGGACCACCTTGTCGAGCACGCTGGTGTCGGCCTGGCCACTCGCCGGGGTGTGGTTGTAGACCACGTCCATGACGACGCGCAGGCCGTCCTCGTTCAGCGACTTCACCATCTCGCGGAACTCGACCGTGCGGCCGGTCCCGTCGGGGTCGGTGGCGTACGAACCCTCGGGCACCGTGTAGTGGTACGGGTCGTAGCCCCAGTTGTACGCGTCCTTCGCTGCGCTCTTCGCCACGCACTCCTGCTGCTTGTCGGAGTCGGCGGCGTAGGAGCCGAGGTCGCAGTCGGGAACCGCCTGGTCGGCCTTCTTCTCCGGGATGGTGGCGATGTCGAAGGCCGGCAGGAGATGGACGTACGAGGTCCCGGCCTCCGCGAGCTTCCTGAGGTGCCGGGATCCCGCGCTGTCCTTGTCGGTGAAGGCGCGGTAGGTGCCCTTGTCCCCCGCCGGGACGGATCTGTCCTCGACGGAGAAGTCACGGACGTGCAGCTCCTGGATCTGCGCGTCCCTGAGCGGCACGGCCCTGGGCTTCCTGAGGCCCGACCAGCCGCCCGGAGCCAGCGACTTGTCGTCCAGGTCGACGGCGAGGCTGCGCTCGGAGTTCGCGGTGAGGGCGACCGAGTAGGGGTCGGTGACCTTGTTGGTGACGACCTCGCGGACGCTGGGCGCCCACACCTTCACGACGTACCGGTAGGGCTTGTTCTTCCAGGACCCCGGCCCGGTGACGGACCAGACCCCGGAGGCCGCGTCCCGCTTCATGGGAACGGTCTTCACGGGAACGGACTTCCCGGAAGCGGTCTTCCTGGAAACGGTCTTCCTGGAAACGGTGCTGCCACCGATCTCCAGCGAGACGTCCTGGGCGGTCGGCGCCCAGACGGCCAGCGTGGGACGGCCGTGGCCGTGGAACGTCGGCCCGAGGTCCGCCTTCGTCGCGGTCGCGCCGTACACGTCGTCGAGCACACCCGCGATCTGCACGCCCGTCGCCGCCAGTACGGCGCCGTTGGCGGCCCGCTGCGAGGCGACCAGCTGGCCGCGCAGGGCCTCGCGCACCCGGTCGCGGTCACGCGGGTCGACGGACCAGGCCGTGTGGTCCTTGAGGTGCGGGAACCTGGCCTTCTGGGCGTCGGTGAGCGTGGCCCTGCCGAGCCGCAGCCGACGCTCGTCGCTGCTGGTCAGCGACCCGTCCTGAGCCTTGATGGTCCCCTTGCGCGAGGACAGCAACTGGGTCGACGCGGCACTCTCGTCGCCGTTCCAGGCAACCGTGTTCCGGTCGATCCAGACCGCCTCGGAGGTGGTCAGGTCGAGCGCGGGCGGGGCGGCCGCACGGGCGGCGACGGGCTGGACGAGCGCTGCCGCGAGAGCGGCCACGGCCACGGCCACGGCCACGGCGACGGCCACGACCCGTCCGCGCTGCGCGGAACGGCGCCCCTGGGGCAGCGGCCACCTCGATATCAGGGACACAGGCGTGAACTCCTCGCAGTTACGGGCTTACGGCTCCAGCACCCGGAGTCGGCGTGACCGTATCGCCGCCGAAAGCATTTCAGCAAGAGCCTTGCAAGGCGCCGAAAGAATTTTCAGCGACTGCCCTGGGCCCTCATCGGCTGTCAGCAGCTCGACTTGCCGACGTACACCGCCAGCGCGGCGTTACCGCCGAGAGTCGCGGTGAGCTGGCCGGAGCCGTTCACCGTCACCGTCGTGCCCGCCTGCACGTTGCAGTACGTGCCCGCCGCGAGCGAGGTCTGGTAGGTGCGGGTGAGCGAGGACGACTCGTGGTTGATGGCCACGAAGCCCTTGCTGCCCCGGCCGAAGGCGATGGCGTCGCCCCCGTTGTCCCACCAGTTGGTGACGGACCCGCCCCGGGTGGTGTTGCGGAAGGCGACCATCGACCGGATCTCCGGCCAGGCGTGCTGGCACTTCCAGCCGTCCTGCCAGCAGGCTTTCACCGAACCGCCGTTGGGCGGTCCGGCGTCGGTGGAGGAGAACTCGTAGCCGGAGTTGATGTCGGGCGCGCCGTACGGGTACGCCAGCATGAAGACGTTCGCCAGGGTGTAGGTGGCGTTGTCCTTGTAGCTGAGCGTGGAGCCGTTGCGCTCGGTGTCGTGGTTGTCGACGAAGACACCCGAGACACCGCTGCTCATGTACCCCCAGCCCTCGCCGAAGTTCTTCAGGTAGGCGAGGTTCTCGTTGTTGAAGACCCGCTTGAGGTCGAACGCGTACCGGAACTCCTGGACGTCGCCGGTGCCCGTGTACTCGGTGGGCTGGACCGCCTCACCGGCGCCGTGGATGACCTCCTGCTTCCAGTACGCGGACGAACTGCTGAGCCTGCCCTTGATGTTGGCGAGGTCGGCGGCCGGGATGTGCTTGGCCGCGTCGACGCGGAAGCCGTCGACGCCGAGGGAGAGCAGGTCGTTGAGGTACTTGGCGATGGCGGAACGGACGTACTCCTCGCCGGTGTCCAGGTCGGCGAGCCCGACGAGTTCGCAGTTCTGGACGTTCGCGCGGTCCTGGTAGTTGGTGATCTGCGAGGTGCAGTTGTCGAAGTCGGGTGAGGAGTACAGGCCCGGGTAGTCGTACTTCGTGTAGGACGAGCCGCCCGTACCGGTGCCGCTGCCCGCCGACATGTGGTTGATCACCGTGTCGGCGACGACCTTCACACCTGCCGCGTGACAGGTGCTGACCATGTTCTGGAAGGCCGTACGGTCACCGAGCCGGCCCGCGATCCTGTAGCTGACGGGCTGGTACGAGGTCCACCACTGCGAGCCCTGTATGTGCTCGGCGGGCGGCGAGACCTGGACGTATCCGTAACCGGCCGGGCCCAGGCGGTTGGTGCACTCCTTGGCCACGGACGCGAAGTTCCACTCGAAGAGGACGGCGGTGACGTCCTTGGTGCCGGGCGGGGAGGCGTGGGCGGTGCCGGCGGTGCTCGCGGGGACGACGAGCGCGGCGGCCGCCAGGGCGAGCGCACAGGAGAGAGCTCTCTTGGCCATGTGGGGGGTCCCTTCTCCGTTGAAGGTTCTCGTACAGGTTCTCGTGCAGGTTGTTGTGCAGGCTGTCGTGCAGATTCTTGCTGCAAGAATCAACAGCCGTGCGGTGCCGCAGATCGTAGAAGCCCGCCTCCCAAAGCGGAAGACGGGCTTCTGAAAATTCCTGAAAGTTCTTGCAGAGATGGTCGATTGATGGATGGTTGGGCGGTTGGTGGGTGGTTGGCGGGCGGTTGATGGACGGTCAGTCGGTGACCCACCACACCGTGGTGTCGGCGGGCAGCTTCGCCTCGTCGTCGTCCGTCACGGTCACCCCGCCGCTCGCGAGCAGCACCCGCCCGTACGCGCGAACGGTCACCGCCTCACCCCCGGTGTTGGTGGTGCACGTGAACGCCCCGCGGCGGAAGGCGAGAACGCCCTCTGGCGCCCTCAGCCACTCGACACGGTCACCCGCGCCGAGGTCGGCCCGCTCGCTGCGCACGGCGAGCGCGGACCGGTACAGCTCAAGGGTGGAGCCGGCGACCCCGGTCTGCGCCTCGACGCTCAACTCGCCCCACCCGGTGGGCTGCGGGAGCCAGCTGCCGCCGCTGCCGAATCCGTACGACGATCCTTCGCGGCTCCACGGGATCGGCACCCGGCACCCGTCGCGGAACCCGTCCTGGCCGGCGCCGCGGAAGTAGGCGGGATCCTGGCGCACCTCGTCCGGCAGGTCGACGACGTCCGGCAGGCCCAGCTCCTCGCCCTGGTACAGGTACGCGGACCCGGGCAGCGCCAGCATCAGCAGCGTCGCCGCGCGTGCCCGGCGCAGGCCCAGTTCACGGTCTCCGGCGGTACGGATCTGGGTGCCGAGCCCGGCCGGGTTGGCGAACCGCGTCGCGTGCCGGGTCACGTCGTGGTTGGAGAGCACCCAGGTGGCGGGGGCGCCCACGGGACGCATCGCGTCGAGGGTGCGGTCGATGCAGGAGCGCAGCTCCTCGGCGTCCCAATGGGTGCTCAGGTACTGGAAGTTGAAAGCCTGGTGCAGTTCGTCGGGGCGCACGTAGTTGGCGGTGCGCTCGATGGTCGGCGTCCACGCCTCCGCGACGAAGATTCGGTCGCCCGAGTACTCGTCCAGCACGATCCGCCATTGGCGGTAGATCTCGTGCACACCGTCCTGGTCGAAGAACGGCATGACATCGTTGCCCAGGAGTTTCACCTGCTCGTGGGATCCAAGGTCCGGCAGCCCTTCCGCCTTCACCAGGCCGTGTGCCACGTCGATCCGGAAGCCGTCGACACCCATGTCGAGCCAGAACCGCAGGATCGAGCGGAACTCGTCGCCGACGGCCGGGTGGTCCCAGTCGAAGTCGGGCTGCTCGGGCGCGAAGAGGTGGAGGTACCACTCGCCCGGGGTGCCGTCCGGCTCGGTGACGCGGGTCCAGGCGGGGCCCCCGAAGATGGACTCCCAGTCGTTGGGCGGCAGTTCGCCGTCCTCGCCCTGGCCGGCGCGGAAGTGGTAGCGCTCGCGCGACGGCGAGCCCGGCCCCTCCGCGAGCGCCCGCTTGAACCACTCGTGCTGGTCGGAGGAATGGTTGGGGACGAGGTCGACGATGATCCTCAAGCCCAGTTCACGGGCGTCGCGGATCAGCGCGTCGGCGTCGAGCAGATTGCCGAACATGGGGTCCACGGCCCGGTAGTCGGCCACGTCGTAACCGGCGTCGGCCTGCGGCGAGGCGTAGAAGGGGCTGAGCCACACGGCGTCCACGCCGAGGTCGCGCAGATACGGGAGTCGGGAACGTACGCCCTCCAGGTCGCCCATGCCGTCACCGTTGCTGTCGGCGAAGCTGCGCGGATAGACCTGGTAGATCACCGCGTCACGCCACCAGTCGCCGCGGCCGGCGACGGTGAGGACGGAGGATTTCGGCGCCGAGTCGGCGGAGTGCTGCTGGCTCATGGCTTCCTTGATACGTGACGGAGTCATCGGGCAGCGCCCCTTCAGG
Organism: Streptomyces sp. NPDC048484; assembly: GCF_040651415.1. Taxonomy (NCBI): domain Bacteria; kingdom Bacillati; phylum Actinomycetota; class Actinomycetes; order Kitasatosporales; family Streptomycetaceae; genus Streptomyces; species Streptomyces sp. NPDC048484. The sequence continues at coordinate 47,356 of NZ_JBEZJY010000033.1, read as the reverse complement.
GGCGCGAGGCTGTATCGATGTGCGGCTGCCGCCGCGTGGGCGCGACCAGCCACGACGAGGCCGCAGGCGACCAACGATCCCGCAGCTCGCCGCGTACGGCTAACCCTTCGTGCCACCCGCGGTCAACCCGGTAACCAGGTTCTTCTGCACAAGGTAGAAGAACGCGGAGACCGGAATGGCCACCAGCACAGCCGTGGCAGCCATCAGGTTGCGCTGCGCGTCGTGCTCACTGACGAAGCTCTGCAGGCCGACCGCGAACGTGTACTTCGTGTCGGACAGCATGAACGTCGAGGCGAACGCGACCTCACCGAACGCGGTGATGAAGCTGTAGAAGGCGGCGACGGCAAGACCCGGCTTGGCGAGCGGCAGGATCAGCCGGAAGAACGTGCCGAAGGGCGAGAGCCCGTCGACGCGGCCGGCCTCGTCGATCTCGAAGGGGATGGTGTCGAAGTATCCCTTGAGCAGCCAGGCGCAGTACGGCACGGCGGTGGAGCAGTAGACGAGGATCAGGCCGAAGTAGTTGTCGATGAGCTGGAGTTCGCTGAGGATCTCGTACATCGGGACCATCAGTACGGCGACCGGGAACATCTGGGTCACCAGCAGCACCCACATGAACTTCCGGTAGCCGGGGAAGCGCATGCGCGAGACCGCGTAGCCGGTGGTGGCGGCGACCATGACGCCGATGACGGTCGTGCCCAGCGACACGAAGAGCGTGCTCCACAGCCAGTCGAAGAACGGCGTGTGCCACAACACGAACGTGTAGTTGTCGAACGTCATCTTGCCGAGGATGCCCCCGGGGTGCAGATAGTCGTCCTTGTCCGGGCCGAGTGACAGGTAGATCAGCCAGGCGATCGGGAAGAGCGCGATCAGGCTTGCGACGCTGAGGATGCCGTGCGAGGTCAGGGCCCCTGCGCGGCTGCGCTCGCCGCGGCGGGGCCCCTTGCCGGCCGGTGCGGTGCCCGCGGCCCCGTCCGCCGGGACGGGGGTCTTGGCTGTCGTGGTGCTCATGGGGGCTCCTGCCTCAGATCGCGAGCTGCTGCTCGTTGCGGGCCAGCCAGCGGCGGTAGACGGAGGTGAAGACGATCAGGATGGACAGCAGCAGGACACCGTACGCGGCGGACTGCGCGTAGTCGCGCGGCTGCTGGCCGAAGCCCAGGTAGTAGGCCCAGGTGACGAGGATCTGCGCGTCCGGCGCGGTGTCGCCGAAGAGCAGGAAGATGATGGCGAACTGGTTGAACGTCCAGATGACGCCGAGCAGTACGACGGTGGAGCTGACCGACTGCAGGCCCGGCAGGGTCACGTGCCTAAAGCGCTGCCAGGCGCCTGCGCCGTCCATCTCGGCCGCCTCGTACAGGACAGGGTCGATGGACTGCAGTCCGCCGAGCAGCGAGACCATCATGAACGGCACACCGCACCAGGTGTTGACCATGATCGCGGCGAACCGCTGCCAGAAGGTGTCCTCCAGCCACAGCGGCGACGGCAGGTGCACCGCGTCGAGCACGGAGTTGATGATGCCGCCGTCGGCGAGCATGAAGCGCCAGCCGAAGACGGTGACGAAGGTCGGCACGGCCCACGGCAGGACGAGTATCAGCCGGTAGAAGGTCCGGCCCCGCAGCTTCTGGTTGAGCAGCAGCGCGAGCCCGAGTCCGATGGCGTAGTGGAGCAGGACGCACAGCGCCGTCCACACGATCGTCCAGATGAAGTGCGACCAGAACCGGTCGTACGCGGTGGGGCCCCACAGGATGTCGGCGTAGTTGTCCAGGCCGATGAACTTGTACGTGGCGTCGATGTGGTTGACGCCGATCGTGCGGGCCGAGTTGAGGCTGTTGGCGTCGGTGAACGTCAGGTAGATGCCGCGCACCAGCGGATAGAGCACCAGCACACCGAGCACGACGACCACCGGAGCGGTCATCGCGTACGCGTACCAGTACTTCTGGTACGAGTGCTTCATGCGCTGGAGCGGGCCGGGGCGCGGGGCCCGGTCACCGCGGCGTTTGCCGGTCGCGCGGTCGACGACGACTGTCATGGTTCGACACCTTCTGGAAAATCAGGGGCTGGTCGGCAGGCCTGTCGTGGGCGTGGCCGGTGGCCGCCGGATCCGGCCCCGCCGTCCCCGCCCGTCCCCGACGAGGACGGAGTGGGCGGAGGGGACGGATCCGGCGGCCACCCGGGCTCACTTGCTGAAGTCCGGCACCAGCTTGGCGATCGCGGTCTCCGCGCTGCTCAGGCCCTCGTCGAGGGATTCCTTGCCACCGGCGATCTTCGGCAGCTCGGTGTCGAGCGGACCCCACAGGGAGCTGTACTCGGGCAGCGCCGGGCGCGGCTGGGCGGCGGAGAGCACGCTCTGGTAGCCGGCGATCCCCGGGTCGGCCTTGACCTCGGTGGTGTAGGCGTCGTCGCGGGTCGGCAGCGTGGAGTTCTTGAGCGCGACGGTCTCCTGGGACTTCGCCGAGGTCATGAACTTCAGGAACTTCAGCGAGGCGTCCTGGTGGGCCTTGTCCGAACCCGCGTACACGGAGAGGTTGTGGCCGCCGGTCGGGGCGCCCGCCTTGCCGCCGGAGCCGGCCGGGACGGTGGCGATACCGAGGTTGTTCTTGTCCTTGAAGGCCGAGCCCTTGTAGAAGTTCGTGATCTCCCACGGGCCCTGGACGATCGAGGCGACCTTGCCGTTGACGAACGCGTCCTGGATGTGGGCGTACGCGTCGGCGGTGGTGTCGGCCTTGTGCAGGCCCTTGCCGTCGAACAGGCCCTGCCAGGTCTTGTAGCCCTTGACCGCCGCGGCCGAGTTGACGGTGATCTTCTTGGCGTCGGCGTCGACCGTGTCGGTGCCCTCGCCGTAGAGGAACGACTGCGCGTAGTACGCCTGGGTGGAGCCCCAGTAGCCGTCGACGCCCGCCTTCGCCTTGATGGTGGCGGCGTCCTTCTTGAGGTCGGCCCAGGTGGTGGGCGCCGCGTCGATGCCGGCCTTCTTGAAGAGTTCCTTGTTGTAGACCAGCGCGAGGGTGTCGGTGACCAGCGGCACGCCGTACGTCTTGCCCTCGTACTTGGCCTGCTCGATCAGGCTGGACTGGAACTTGCCCTGCTCCGCGAGGGCCTCGGTGCCGTCGAGCGGCAGGAAGAAGCCCTTCTTGGCGAACGCGGGGGTCCAGCCGACCTCGGAGCGCAGGATGTCCGGGGCGCCCTTGGAGCCGGCGGCGGTGTCGAACTTGTTCTGCGCCTGGTCGAAGGGGACGTTGACGTACTTGACCTTGATGTCAGGGTTGGCCTTCTCGAATTCCTTCGCGAGGGCCTTGTACGTCGGTGCCTCGTTGGTGGCGTTCGACGTGTCCCACCAGGTGATGGTGACCGGGCCGTCCGCCTTGCCACTGTCGTCGCTGTCTCCGCCGCAGGCCGTCGCCGCGAGCGCGAGGGACGCCACCAGTGCGGTGGCCGCTATGCCACGCCGCATGAGTTCTCCTTGAGGGTGAAAGCCCGTGTGCCTGAGGGAACGGCCCCGTCCGCCGTCCCTGCCGACTCGCCGACCGCACCGTTGCCGCCGCCGGGCGACGTGAACGTAACAGCGATGAAAGCGACGCGAAAGGTCTTGCAGCAAAAAAATGCAAGACCGACGGACAGTTATCCCGCCGTGACCCCACCGGGACTGCCCCGAGGCCTTTGTCAGGGCCGTTCAGCGGGGGCTGGGGCGTTGTGCAAGACTCTGCAAGCTCTTGCCATACCTGTCCGTCGCGAGGATCATCGGCGCGTCGGCACCTTGCAGAAACCACCCCGCCCCCACGGGCGCTCGCGGCGGACGACGACCACGACGACGACGATCACAACGCCAACCACCACCGGCCAGCCGGCCAGCCACGACGGTCACGACCACGATCACGAGGGAACGCGATGACGCAGCAGCCCGGAGCGGGCCGTCCAAGTGCCCGCACACGGCGGTCGTTCGGTGGGCAACGCGATTCCCGGCCGGTACAGTCCACTCCCGTGACCACACGGCTTGCCGACATCGCAGCGCAGGCGGGGGTGAGCGAAGCGACCGTCAGCCGCGTCCTCAACGGGAAGCCGGGCGTCGCCGCCACCACGCGCCAGTCCGTTCTGGCCGCGCTCGACGTGCTGGGCTACGAGCGGCCCGTACGGCTTCGCCAGCGCAGCGAGGGGCTCGTCGGACTGATCACCCCGGAGCTGGAGAACCCCATATTCCCGGCCCTGGCCCAGGTCATCGGCCAGGCGCTGACGCGGCAGGGCTACACGCCGGTCCTCGCGACCCAGACTCCGGGCGGCTCCACCGAGGACGAACTGACCGAGATGCTGGTCGACCGGGGGGTCGCCGGCATCATCTTCGTCTCCGGGCTGCACGCGGACACCTCCGCCGACACGCAGCGCTACGAGCGGCTGCGCGGCCAGGGTGTGCCGTTCGTCCTCGTCGACGGTTTCTCGCCGAAGGTGCAGGCGCCCTTCATCTCGCCGGACGACCGGGCGGCGATGGCGCTCGCGGTCACCCATCTCGTCTCGCTCGGCCACACCCGGATCGGTCTCGCCCTGGGGCCCAAGCGGTTCGTCCCGGTGCAGCGCAAGATCGAGGGCTTCGTCCGCACGATGCAGGACCTGCTGGGCCTGGCCGCGGCCGACATCGAAGAGCGCCTGGTCCAGCACTCGCTGTACACGCTGGAGGGCGGACAGGCTGCCGCGGCGGCGCTCATCGACCGCGACTGCACGGCCGTCGTCTGCGCGAGCGACATGATGGCGCTGGGTGCCATACGCACAGCGCGGCAGCGCGGTCTCGACGTCCCGAAGGACATCTCCGTCGTCGGCTTCGACGACTCCCCGCTGATCGCCTTCACGGACCCGCCCCTCACCACGGTCCGCAAGCCGGTCCCGGCGATGGGCCAGGCCGCGGTGCGTACGCTGCTGGAGGAGATCGGCGGGACACCGGCGCCCCACAGTGAGTTCGTGTTCATGCCGGAGCTGGTGGTGCGGGGGTCGACGGCTTCGGCCCCTGGGGACCGGAATCGTGGATAGTCGTGCGCAGGAAGTAGGGCCGCACCTACTTCAGGCGTAGAACGTGCGTCCAGGACCCACCCGAGGGATGATCGGTGGGGTGAGGCTCATCTGGCAGACTCTGCCCCTATGGGTGAGAGCACCGTGACGGCGTTGGAAGGCCAGGAGCAAAACCCTCCACAGCCCGTCGCGGACGAGGCGAACGGTCGCGTGGGAAACCGTCTCCTGCGGCGGTTGCGTACGCCCCGCCGCCCTCGGCTCTGGTTCGAGATCCTGCTCATCGCGGTGAGTTACTGGACGTACTCCCTGGTCCGTAACGCCGTTCCGGAGCAGCGGGCCCAGGCCCTGGAGAACGCCGACTGGATCTGGCGGACGGAGCACAGTCTCGGCATCGCCGTGGAGGAATCCGTCAACCACGCCGTCAACTCGGTGTCTTGGCTGATCGTCGGCATGAACTACTACTACGCGACGCTCCACTTCGTGGTGACCCTCGGTGTCCTGGTGTGGCTCTACCGCAGCCACCCGGGACGCTACGCGGCGACGCGCATGGTCCTCTTCGCCACTACAGGTGTGGCCCTGGTCGGTTACTACCTGTATCCACTGGCCCCGCCGCGCCTGATGAACGGCAACGACTTCATCGACACGGTCGTGGTGCACCAGACCTGGGGCTCCATGGCCTCCGGCGACCTGAAGACCATGTCGAACCAGTACGCCGCGATGCCGTCCATGCACATCGGCTGGTCCCTCTGGTGCGGCCTCACGATCTTCGCGCTGGCCTCGGTCCCCTGGGTGCGGGTCCTGGGCCTGCTCTACCCCACGGCGACCCTGGTGGTCATCGTCGCCACGGCCAACCACTTCTGGCTGGACGCGGTGGGCGGAATGGCGTGCCTGGCGTTCGGCTTCGCGGTGGCGAGGCTCTGGTACGGCGCCTTGCCGTACATGCTTCCCCAGCTGGTCCCGGCGAAGGCCGAGGGCAAGGGCAAGACCAAGGCTTCGGCGCGGGGCAAGGACAGCCCGCTGCTGCCGAACAAGGCCTGAGCGCCGGGCCCGCCGGTCGGCGGGTCGGTCGGCGGGTCGGTCGGCGGGTCGGTCGGCGGGTCGGTCGGCGGGTCGGTCGGTCAGCGGGCCGGCAGCCCTTCCGGCGTCACGCCCCGTAGAACAACTCGTCCACCACGGCGCGAGCCCGCCGGGTCGTCCGCCGATAGTCGTCGAGCATGTCGCCCGCGTGCCCGGCCCCGTACCCCAAGTACCGCCCCACGGCAGCCTGTTCCCGCCCGTCGGACGGAAACGTGTCCCCCGCCCGCCCCCGCACCAGCATCACGGCGTTCCGCACCCGGGTGGCGAGCACCCAGGCCTCGTCCAGCGTCGCGGCGTCCTCCCCGGAGATCAGCTGGGCCGCACACGCGGCGGCCAGCGCCTCGCGCGTACGGGTGGTCCGCAGCCCCGGCTCCGCCCACCCGTGCCGCAGCTGGAGCAACTGCACGGTCCACTCCACGTCGGACAGCCCGCCCCGCCCCAGCTTGGTGTGCAGCGTCGGATCGGCCCCGCGGGGCATCCGCTCGGACTCCATCCGGGCCTTCAGCCGCCGGATCTCCCGCGCGGCGTCGTCCCCGAGCCCCTCCACCGGGTACCGCAACGGATCGGCGAGGTCGAGGAACCGCCGCCCCAACTCCTCGTCCCCGGCGACGACTTCGGCCCGCAGCAGCGCCTGCGACTCCCACCCCAGCGACCACCGGCGGTAGTAGGCCTCGTAGGACTTCAACGTCCGTACGAGCGGCCCCGACTTGCCCTCGGGCCGCAGATCGGCGTCGATCAGCAGCGGCGGATCGGCACTGGAGATCTGCAGCAGCCTGCGCATCTCGGAGACGATGGAGCTGGCGGCCCGGGCGGCCTCCTCCTCGCCCGCGCCCTCCCGGGGCTCGTGCACGAACAGCACGTCCGCGTCGGACCCGTAACCCATCTCGTGGCCCCCGAACCGCCCCATGCCGATGACGGCGAAGCGCGTGGGCGGTGTCTCGCCCCAGCCGTCCCGGACGACGGCCCGCAGGGTGCCGGCGAGCGTCGCCGCCGTCAGGTCCGAGATGGCGCTCCCGACCAGGTCCACCAGCGCGCCCTGGTCGGGGTTGGCCGGCGTCTCCTCGGTGCCGTACGAGCTGACGATGTCGATGGCGGCCGTACGGAACAGCTCCCGCCGCCGTACGCCACGCGCGGCGGTGACCGCGGTTTCGCCCGTGCCGGCCCGTCCCACCGCGGAGAGGATCTCCTGCTCCAGCTGGGCCCGGGTACGGGGTACGAGCCCGCCGCTGGTCCCGTTCCCGAGCAGGGCCACGGCTTCGGGCGCCCGCATCAGCAGGTCGGGCGCGAGCCGTCCGGCGGACAGTACCCGGGCGAGGTTCTCGGCGGCGGTGCCCTCGTCCCGCAGCAGCCGCAGGTACCAGGGTGTCTTCCCCAGCGCGTCCGAGACCTTACGGAAGTTGAGCAGCCCCGCGTCCGGGTTCGCGGAATCGGCGAACCAGCTCAACAGGACGGGCAGCAGGGTCCGTTGGATGGCGGCCTTGCGGGAGACACCGGAGGCCAGCGCCTCCAGGTGCCGCAGCGCGGCGGCGGGGTCCGCATACCCCAGGGCGACCAGCCGTTCGCGCGCCGCTCCCGGACTCAACCGGTTCTCGTCCGGCCCGAGTTGGGCGACGGCGTCGAGCAGTGGCCGGTAGAAGAGCTTCTCGTGCAGCCGCCGCACCGCACCGGCATGCCGTTTCCACTCACGGTTCAGCGCGGTGACGGGATCGTTCCGCAGCCCGAGCGACCGTCCGAGACGTCGCAGGTCGGCCTCGTCCTGGGGTACGAGATGGGTGCGCCGCAGCCGGAAGAGCTGTATGCGGTGCTCCATGGACCGCAGGAACCGGTAGGCCTCGTCGAACTGCACGGCGTCGACGCGTCCCACGTAGCCGCCCGCGGCCAGCGCCTTCAGGGCGGCCAGTGTGGTTCCGCTGCGCAACGACGTGTCGACGCGACCGTGCACCAACTGCAGCAGTTGCACGGCGAACTCGACGTCCCGCAGCCCACCGGGGCCGAGCTTCAGCTCACGCTCGATCTCGGCGGGCGGAATGTTCTCGACGACCCGCCGCCGCATCTTCTGCACGTCGGCGACGAAGTTGTCCCGCTCGGCGACCTGCCACACCAGCGGTGCCAGGGTGGAGACGTAACTCTCCCCCAGCTCGGCGTCCCCCGCGACGGGCCGTGCCTTCAACAGGGCCTGGAACTCCCAGGTCTTGGCCCAGCGCTGGTAGTAGGCGAGGTGGCTGCTGAGCGTCCGCACGAGCGGCCCGTTGCGCCCCTCGGGCCGCAGATTGGCGTCGACGGGCCAGATGGACCCCTCGACGGTGGTCTCGGAGCAGATCCGCATCAGATGGGCCGCGAGCCGGGTGGCGGCCCGCAGGGCCTTGTCCTCGTCGGCTCCGTCGGTTCCGTCGGAGGCTTCCCCGACGAAGATGACATCGACGTCGGACACGTAGTTCAGCTCATGGCCGCCGCACTTGCCCATCGCGATCACCGCGAGCCGGCACATCGCGGCGTCCTCGGGCGCGGCGGCCTGGGCGAGGGAGAGCGCGGCCCGCAGCGTCGCGGTCGCGAGGTCGGCGAGCTCCGCGGCGACCTGCGTGACGTCGATGGTCCCGCACACGTCCCGGGCGGAGATGGACAGCAGGCACCGCCGGTAGGCGACCCGCAGCGACACGGGGTCGGTGGCCTCGGCGAGACCGCGTTCGAACTCGGTGATGCCGGGGTGCAGATCCTGCGGCTCGTACGTCACGAGGGCCTGCCAGTCGAGCGGGTGGCGCGCGAGGTGGTCGCCGAGCGCGTCGGACGCGCCGAGCACCCCGAGCAGCCGGTCGCGCAGCGGTTTCGCCGCGATCAGCGTGTCGAGCAGTTCCTGCTGCCCGGCGCTGCTCTTCTGCGCCTCGACGATCCGTACGAGCCCCTGCAGCGCCAGATCCGGGTCGGCGGTGGCACCGAGCGCGTCGAGCAGCACCGGGTCGTTCGTCACGGCCGCGAGCTCCGGGCTGTCCAGCAGCCGCTCGGCGGCCGACGGATCGGTGAAACCGTGCCGAAGCAGCCGAGAGAAGGTACTGCTCCTGCGCCCCGGCACCGTCATGCCCGGCCTCGCCTCCGTCATCCCACCCGATCAAGGTCGTACGGCTCTGAGCCTAACCGCAGAGGCCGGGGGAAGCGCTTGGACACGGGTCGGCTGTCTCGGGTCTGGTCTGGTCTGGTCAGCGCGGCGCTCGGATGCCGTCGAGGATGCGGGTCCAGTTGTCCTTGCCGTGTCCGTCCTCGATCGCGCGCCGGTAGTGGGCCTGGACGGCCAGCGGAAGCGCCAGGTCGAGGCCGAGTGACGTGCTGGTCTCGACGATGTGGTCGGACGTCGCACCCATCATGGTGACCGTACTGAGGTCGCCGGGATGCTCTCCGGCGTCCAGCGCGGCGCCGGGGTTCTCTTCGCCGGCCCTCAGCATGGCGCCGATCGAGTCGGCGGTGGTGAGCAGCTCCGGCAGCACTTCCCTGGCCTTCGTTCCCGCGGTACCCAGCATCGCGGTGGCCTGCATCAGTGCGGACAACGTGGTGAGGAACACCGTGAGTTGGGCTTGGTACATCATCTGGGCGAGGCCCGGGTCCTCGCCCAGATACTTCGGCGGGCCGAGCGGTGCCAGCGCCGCCCGGTGGTTCTCCATCACCTGGCCGCGGCCGCTGTAATAGACATGGGCCGCCTCCGTGCCGACCATCGGCGCGGGAACCATGACACCTCCGGTGAGGAAGGCCGCGTCGTGACCCGCCGCCCAGGCCGCTGCCTCGCGTGTGCGGTCGGGGGTGTCGGAGCTCAGGTTGACCAGTGTCCGGCCGGCGAGGGATTCGGCGGCGCCGTCGAGGACGTCGTACATCGCCTGGTAGTCGGTGAGGCTGAGGATCACTAGGTCACTCGCTTCGACCGCCTCGACGGGTGTCGCCGCGAGCGTCGCTCCGTCGGTGACGACGCCGTCGGCCCGACCGGCGCTCCGGTTCCAGACGGTGACCGGGTGACCGGCGGTGAGGAGGGTGCGGGTCATCGCCTGCCCCATCGGGCCGAGTCCGATCACGGTGACAGCGCTGTTCTGCCTGGTGGTGTGGTTGGTGTCGTTCTGTTGTTCGTTCACCCCTCCATGCTCGGAGAGCAGCACTAGGCTGGGAAGTACGCACTATTTTCTGCGGTACTTACCTTTTCGTAAGGGGGCAACGATGGCCAGGGCGCCGAGACGCGGGCCTTACATCTGCGGCATCGACGCCGCGCTCGACGTGGTGAGCGGCAAGTGGAAGGGCCTGATCCTCTGGGAACTCGACGCCTATGGCGTACGCCGCTTCGCCGAGCTTCGTCGCGGTCTGCCGGGAGTGAGCGAGAAGATGCTGACGCAGCACCTGCGTGAGATGGAGGAGGACGGTCTCGTCCACCGGGAGGTCTATGCCGAGGTGCCGCCGCGGGTGGAGTACTCGCTGACCGAGCACGGGCGCACGCTCAACCAAGCGCTCGGGCCGCTCGGCGCCTGGGGGCTTGAGCGGACACGCCGCGAACGCTCCGAAACGGTCGCCGCGGCCGAATCGGTCGCCGCAACCGAGCCCTCACACGCCTGAGCAGTTCGGACACGGGCCCCAAGAGAGCCCTCGTGTACATACAGATCGCGTACATACGCGCGTACCTACGGATCGCGCACGACGAAGGAGTCGTTCCATGGACATGGCCCTTGAAGTGATCGTACTGCCGGTCGCCGACATCGACCGGGCGAAGGCCTTCTACCAGGACAAGGTGGGCTTCCACGTCGACCTCGACGCGGAGGTGATGCCGGGCGCCCGCGTGGTCCAGCTGACGCCCCCCGGCTCCGGCTGTTCGATCGCCCTCGCCAAGGGGATACCCAACCCGTCAGGGACCCCGCAGCCGGGCACCTACCACGGCATGCAACTGGTCGTCGCGGACGCCAAGGCCGCGTACGAGGAACTGACCGCGCGGGGCCTGGAACTCAGCGAGCCCGCCCAGTACACCCCCCAGGACGGCGGCACGTTCATGCACTTCACCGACCCGGACGGCAACGGCTGGGCCATCCAGGAGTACCGCGAGCGGGCCGCGAAGCCCCTGCACCGGCTGCTGACGGAACAGGCGGAGCAGCAGTAACCCGCGTAACCCGTTCTAGGGTTTCTCGGGTGATGACCCGGCGGCCCGGCCTGCCCGCCGGGTGAAACGCCGCAGGCCCCGTCGCGTGGGCTTGAGGGGCTTGTCCTCGGGCGCGAGTGGCCCCGGCCCCTGGCCCGCGGTCAGGGCCGGTACCGCGGCCGGGGCCGGTACGGGCCGTGCGCCCTGTTGGAGCCGGCTCCGGACGGTCTGGGCCATGGCCTGGTGGGACGGTTCCACCAACAGGCCCTCCGCGGACAGCCGCGCCCACATGTGCAGCAGTTCCTGTCCCCGGGTGGCCACCTGCCCCTCGTCCAGCAGCCGCTGCCATGCCGCGGTGGCGCGCGCCACATCGGGCGCCGCCCGGTTCAGGTCGGTGCGGCAGCGGATGCGTGCGACGGTCAGCGCGAGGGTGATGGAGAGCATGTAGTCGTCGCGCAGATACGCGAGGTACGCCTCGATCGCCCGCGCCTCCAGCGAGAGTTCGTCCTCCGCGCCCCTGCGCAGCGTGAGGTGTTCCCGCAGCGCGCTGGCGAGGACGAACGCGGCGTGCAGCTCCTCGTGCTGCGCGTGCTGGATGATGCGCTCGACGCGGGCGAGCGGCGGGAACGCCTCCTCTTCCGCGGCGGTGCGTTCGAGGCCGGGAGGCAGGTCGTCCTCCTCGGCGATGGTCCGGCTCGAACCGTCGGGGTACACCCGCAGGCGCGCCACCTGCATCACGGTGCGGTCGATGACGGTGGCCGCCACCGGGGCGCCGACGGTGCGGGAGAACATGGCGACGGCGTCGAGGATCGCCTCGTTGGGCGGCCGCCTGCCGCCCATCTGCAGCAGATGGCCGTTGACCACCGTCGACCCGTCCTCAGCCACGTAGGCGTCGAGACGGATCAATGGCGGTGCGCTGAGTACGGGCAGGTTTCCCTGGTCACGGGGGGTCAGAGAGTGGGACATCCTGCTCAGGCTCCTGGTCGGACGACGCCGAGAACGGACATGGAGGCGGCCGGCGCGGTCGTGATCGTGCGTCCGGGCCGCGGGGCGTGGACGATCTTCCCGCCCCCGATGTACATGCCCACGTGCGTGGCGTCGCTGAAGTAGATGATCAAATCACCGGGCCGCGCGGACGACAGGCTGACCCGGGTCACTCCCGCCCACTGCGCCTGCGACGTACGGGGTATGGGGTGGCCCGCCCGTGCCCACGCCACGGAGGTGAGCCCCGAGCAGTCGTACGCCGAGGGGCCCACGGCACCCCACCCGTACGGTTTGCCGATCTGCGCCATCGCGAAGTCGACGGCCTTCGCGGCCGCTCCGGTCGCCTTCGTCCCGCCGCCGGCCGTGCCCGAGCCGGTCCCGGTCGAGGTGCCACCACCGCCACCGCCGCCGCCCGAACCGGATCCCGAACCGGAGCCCGTCCACCTGGACTCGGCCTCCTCCGCCTTCTTCTTCTCCAACTGGGCCAGCTCGCGGGCCTGTTCCTTCTTGAGCCCCGCCTCGATCTGCTCGGCCTCGGCGACCTTCCCCTCGATCTTCTGCTTCGCCTCGGCCTTGTCCGTACGGCTGCTCTTCAGCTCCCGCAGTTCCTTCGCGGCACCGTCGGTCTGCCGGGTCAGCTCCGCGCGGGCGGTTTTCTGCGTCTCGGAGACGTTGACCAGGCTTCGCACGGCCTGGCGGGCCTGGGACGCCTCGTCCAGGGCATGGTCCGGGTGGTCGCCGAGCAGCAACTGAATACCGGTGGCGGCGAGATTGCCCCCGCGGTACTGCGTCCGGGCGGCCGCACCCGAGAGGTCATGCAGATCGTCCACCCGGCTCTGGGTACGGGCCAGCCCCTTGCGGAGCGACGTCAGCCGCTTCTCCTGCTTGGTCGCCTTCTCGTCCGCGGCGTTGTACGCCTCGGTGGCCACCTCCGCCTTGCGGTAGAGGCCTTCCAGTTCGGCGTGGATGTCCTCGATCGACTGGTCGCCCCGCGGTTCGGGGTCGCCCGGGGCCGCGTAACTCGGCCCGGACCCGGCTGTCAGGGCGATCGCTAAGACAAGGGTTGCTATGGTGGCCCGGCTCCGCAGCCGTCTGCCGCCGATCGACACGTTCATCAGCTTCACTCTCAGAGGTCGCGTGCAGGCGGTTCCGACGGACGGCTTGCCCGTCGCGGCCGCCACCGAGGTTCACACGGCGTGCCGTTCAAGTCTCGAACACACTACCGCCCCGCGACCCAATACCCCCTGCGTCCCCTCACATGTCAACCTGCCCGCACGCAACAGTTCCAAGCGATGTCAGCTGTTGGCCGCGTACGTCACGAAGCTGGCCCAGGTCCTTGGGGAGACGGCGAGTTGGGGCCCGCGCGCCATCTTGGAGTCGCGGAGGTGGATGGTGCCGGGGCAGGCGGCCATCTCGACGCAGTCGCCGGAACCGCCACTGCTGTGGCTGGACTTGCGCCAGGAGAGGGCTACCTCGACGCAATCACCAGAACCGCTGCTGCTGTAGCTGCTCTTGAACCAGTTCAGCTCTGTGGCGCTCATACCGCTCCTCGCATCCGCTGCAACAAGGCCCGAGAGTCACTCAAGGAGAAGGCCTGTGAGCGCATCCTGGCATAGCGCATTTGCAGCGTGCTGACCACCTTGGGATCTGGGATGAACTGCCCGGTCTCCTGCCCCTCGCAGTAACCGAGCCACCTGTTCTCGGGGGTCTCCAGCAGTTGCATGGAGCCGTGCAGGCCAGCATGGTTCTCCTGCACCTGCGGCATCACCTGAACCTCAACATTCCGCAGTTCCGCCAGCTCCGCCACATGGTCGATCAACTCCCGCGTGACCTCTGCCCCACCCGTCCGCCGGAGGAACAGATGCTCCTCCAGGATGAAGCTGAACGCCGTGTTCGGCCGCTCCCGCAGCAGCCGCTGCCGTTCCGCCCGCGCCGCCCACTGGGCCTCGATCTGGTCATCGCACAAGGGCGGCAGTTGGTTCACGAACAGCGTGCGCGCATACGCCTCTGTCTGCAACAACCCCGGGATCAACCGACACTCGTACGTATAGAGACTTACCGCCTCCGCCTCCAGCCGCGCCCATTGCCGGAACCAACTGGCCAGCCCGGGCTGGCGCGACAGATGCCGAGCCGCCCCCCGCAGCGCGCCGAACGCGTCGAGCGCTTCCTCCGCCCGCTCCACGAACTCCGACGTCGGGAAGCGGCGACCCTGCTCGATGGACGCCACCGTGGGCACCGAATACCGCACCCTCGGCGCGAACTCCTCCTGCGTCAGGCGCGCCCGTTTCCGGAAGGCTTTGACGACCTCGCCGAACGTCTTGAGGCTGTCGGAAACCTCCGGCTCCCCGCCACTGCCACCGCAACCCAGGGCACCCGCCCCACCACCCGTACCGTCGACCATGCCAGGACCTCCGTTCACCCACGCCCCTCAACGCCGCCAACTCACCCATGGTCACGGACGGTTACCCCCACTGTCCATTCCGTGAACCCGTACGCTGCGCCCGCGTACGGGTGGCTGACCTGGTGAACTGGGCAAGGAGCGCCAGAGATTGAGGTCATGAGCCCAACTGCCCCCCACCGAACCCCGGTTACCGTACGTATGTTCACCCAGCGGTTCAGCTCCACTCCGCTGGGCGCCCGCCTCGCCCGGCAGCTCGCGCTGTACCGGATGCACCGCTGGGGCATCCCGTACGGATCCGCGGCCTCCGACAACGCCGCACTCCTCGTCGCGGAGCTGGCGGCGAACGCCGTCACACACGGCCGCGTACCGGGACGCGACTTCGAACTCGCACTCACGCTGCGCGGGGAGGCACCGCCCGGCGCCGCGCGCCTACTCCGCATCGACGTCTCCGACACGCGCGGCGAGTGCCGTCCGCCCTGCCCCGGGACGCTCGCCGCCCCGGACAGCTCGGCCGTTGCAGGCCGGGGCCTGCTGCTCGTCGAGGCGCTGGCCGACCGGTGGGAGATCCTGGACCGGGTACCGACCGGCAAGACCGTACGCGCCGAGCTGGTTCTGCCGTACTGACGAGTCCGGGATCTGATGCCGTCCCACAGCACACCGGTTATTGGTTTGTGCGCGGCTTGCAGCGGCCGCAGACAGAGACGCTGTCGGACAACACCGCGATGCTCCGTGGGCCTGGCCCGGACCGGTTCTGTGTGGTGAGGGGGCGTCAGACTGTCATGGCTTCGCGGACCTGCGCGGTGTCCACGAACTGTTCGAAGCGGACGATGCGGCCGCCGCGGACGATGAAGTGGTGGGCGACGCGGACGTTGATGTTCTTGCCGGTGGCCTTGTTGGTGGCGGTGTAGCGGGCCAGCACCACGACGTTCTCGCCGTCGACGACATAGGTGTCGTCGTGGGCGGTCCAGTTGTCCCACTCCTTGACCAGCTGCTCCATCACGTTGGCGGTGACGCCGTCGGGCGTGCGGTAGGTGCCGGCCAGCGGGAAGCCGGCCATCTCGGTCCATTCCACGTCGTCGGCCAGCGTGGCCCGCAGGGCTTCGAGATCGCCGTGCGCCGAGGCGAGGTATTGGCGACGCACCACGTCTGCGGGAACGGCGGAGGTGTCGAAGTCGGCTGTCGCGTTCATGATGGTGGCCTTTCTGTGGAACGTCAGGGCAGTTCGGGGACAGCAGAGGAGGGCACCGGCGCCCGCACCGGCCGCGGCAAGTGGTGGTCAGCCCCAGGTCATCTCGCCCTTGGCGACCTTGGCGCCGAGCTGGGCGGCGATGAGCATCCCGGAGTCCGGGTAGCGGGCGACCAGGGCCTTGGTCAGCGCCTCGCCGCTGTCGGCCTTGTCGAGCTCGGCCTCGAACGCGATGAGGTAGTCACGGGTGTAGGCGATCGGGCTCGCGTCGACCGTGTCGGCGGGCAGGCGGTGTCCGGGGACGGCGAAGGCGGGGTCCAGGGCTGTCATCTCGTCGAGCAGTTCGATCCATACGGCGCGCGACTCGGGCGTGGCGGTATCGGCGACCCAGACGTGCTCGTTCTGGAAGAGCAGGACGCCGGCGACGACGGCCCGGTGCTCGGCCTGCCACAGGTAGTGCCGGTCGGGCAGACCGGAGTGCCCGCCCTTGAGGTGGAAGACATGGCCCTCGAAGGTGATGTCGCCGGTCAGGTCGGTCAGCTCGACCAGCCGGGTGGGGCGGTTGACGCCGACCGGCTCCCAGGCCTTGAGCTTGCCCTCGTAGGCAGCCCTGATGTGCTCGATGACCAGCGGGGTGGCGACGAGTTCGGCCTCGGGGAAGGCGTCGGCGACGACCTCGGCGCCCCAGTAGAAGTCGGGGTCGGCGTGGCTGACGAAGACCTTGGTCAGCGTCTTGCCGGAGTCGAGGATCTCCGCGACCAGACGGTGGCCGTCGGCGCGGGTGAAGCCGGCGTCGATCAGGAACGCCTGCTCCTCGCCGGTGATCAGGGTGGCGGTCTTGTTCTTCGAGCCGACGGGGAAGTCCAGGTCGATGACCTTGAAGTCGAGCGTGCTCATGGTGATTCCTTCGCAGGAGGAGAGGAAGGGATGGTGTGCGGTGAAGAGGGTGCGAGGAGGAGAGGAGGAGCGGTCAGCGCGTGGCCGTGAGGGCGTCCATACGCTGCTCGGTCTCGTCGACGCCCGCGTGGCCGACGGCCAGGACCGCGGTGCGGGCGCCCTGGACGGCCAGCAGGGTGGGATAGCTCTGGACGCCCAGCTGGGCCGCACGTGCGAAGTCGTCCTTCGCGGCGGCGGCCGAACCCGGTGAGGTGAACGCGCCGACGACGGTGTCCGGGGCCAGGCCGGCCGCTTCGGCGACCGCGCGGTAGGTCGCCGGATCGGACAGGCTCATGCCGTCCACGTAGAACGCGTGCTGCAGTGCCGTGGTCAGTTCCACAGTGCGGTCGGGCGCGGTCTGCCGCAACGCGGCCACACCCCGCGCGGCAGCCTCCGAGTCCATCACGAACGAACCGTCTGCGATCAGCCGCTCGTATCCGGCCCCGAAGCCGACCCCGGTCGACTCGCTGATCTTGGCGTTGGCGCCCTGGACGTACCCGAACTCCCGGACCGGCACCCGGCGCCTGCCGGTGAACAGACCGCCGGACACCACCTCCACGTCCAGGTCGGGATGGCGGCGAACGAGTTCGGTCAGCGTCGGCGCGAAGCCGTACGACCAGCCGCAGTAGGCATCGAAGACGTAGATGAGCTTCATGAGGCTCTGCCTCCCAGTAGTGGACCCCGCCCCGCCTTGCGCGGGCCTTTTGCCTGACACAACAGTATCTGTCTTGTCAGGTATTCCCGCGATGAGATTCTTCGACGGGGCAGGTGGACCGGTACGGCTCGCCTTTCGCCACGGGGGATCATGAGCAGCGGCGCGTCTGCGCCATGACCGAGGTGAGAAAGGGTGGGGCGGTGGCACGGGACGAGCAGATCGCTACGGCCGAGCAGGCGGCGAACGACGAGCTGGTGCTGGCGTTCGGCTGGCTACAGGGAGCCGCGAACCGGCTGGAGTACATCCTGGGGCGGGCCCTTGAGGAGAAATGCGGGATCAGCCACCTGATGTTCGAGGTACTGCTGATCCTGGGCCGGGCCGGCGGGCGGGGAATTCCGATGAGCTCCCTCGCCCGGGAGCGGGTCCTCACCACGGGTGGGGCGACACGGCTGGTGGACCGGATGGAAGTGGCGGGACTGGTGACCCGCGACGAGAATCCGGGCGATCGCCGAGGACGGCTGGTCAGCCTGACGCAACTGGGAGAGGAGGTCGTGGTGCGGGCGGCCCGTATACACGCGGAGAACGTGCAGCAGTTCCTCCTCGACCCGTTGCCCGCAGCACATCGGGAGCAGTTCGCCCTCGACCTGCGGACGGTGAGCTGGGCGGCGCGCGACGCACTCCCCCGCCTGCACTGAGCCGCTCCGGGACACCGCCGGCTCCGGCTCCGCAGACGGCCCGCCCCGGAAAACAGCCCGGGGCCGACGGCAGGTGACCGTCGACCCCAAGAATCGCAGTGGCGGCATTCCCGCCATGACCTGCGCTTACAGCACCGGCAGGTTCTTCCGCAGCTCGAACGCCGTCACCTCGGAGCGGTACTCCTCCCACTCCTGGCGCTTGTTGCGGAGGAAGTGGCGGCGGCCCGGAGCGACCTCGCGCGATCGACGTCGACGCAGCGCTGGCCTCTGTTCGGACGGTTGTCATTGGTCGTTGTTGGTCACTGTGGGCCGCCCTTGGACGGCCCACAGACGGCCCCACAACGGGCCGGTTCCTTCACTCAGCCACGGAAGTGACTGTGCAGCAACTAGGCTCGCAATTAGGTGAGAGCCGAACCCCCTGTTCGCGGTCGTGAGAGGTATATGTATGGACCCGCTCGCAGTGTCCGCCGAGGTCACGCCGTACGTCACCGCCGCAGTTGCGGCGTACGGAACGGCAGTGCTGACACGGGCGCAAGACGCTACGGCAGACGCCACAGTCGCCCTGGGGCAACGCCTCTTGTGGCGCATGCTGGGCAGGCGTGAAGATTCCACACCGCTGACAGCCGCAGTGGAGGACTTGGCGGTGAACCCTGGAGATAGCGACGCAGAGGCGGCGCTGCGTATGCAGATCCGAAAGGTGATCACCGACGACGCTGCGCTCTTCCGGGAACTGGCAGCCATGGTGCGAGCCTCCGGCATAGCTATCACCGCATCCGGGGAACGCTCAATCGCTGCGCACACTATCCACGGCGGAGCCAGTACCGGGGACACAACTCCCAGGCCATGAAATAGGAGAGGCGACCGAAAGCGTGGAACGCCACTACCAGATCGAAGCAGCAGGTTCCCGTTCCATAGCGGCGGAGAATATCCACGGAGACGCCGTCGTGACGACGATACTTCAACCCAGCACGCTTCCTGCTCCTTCTGAGATTTCAGCAGCTCGCGGCCTTAATAATCTCCCACAACCGGCGAATCCGCGCTTCGTTGGACGTGCAAGCGAACTCGCCCGCCTCGAAGCTGCAATGAAGTCCGGGGCGGGAGTAATAACTCAGACCGTCCACGGCTTAGGCGGAGTGGGAAAAAGTTCCCTAGCCCTGCAGTACGCTCATCGGCACCGCGAAGAATACTCGCTCGTTTGGTGGATTCCAGCAGATAATTCCGATTCAATCGCAACCGGCCTTGGATCACTAGCTACACATCTCAGCCCGAGCCTAAGCTCTATGCCCACAAAAGGGAATTCGCATTACGAATGGGCAATCAACTGGCTGCAATCACATACCGACTGGCTTCTCATATTTGACAACGCTAGCGATCCGCGTGACCTCTCTCCAGTAATTGGACGCCTCCGGAATGGGCATCACCTCATTACCACTCGGCTGGCTACCGGTTGGCACCATTTAACTACACGGCCGTTGCGTCTAGATGTTCTTCCACCTGAGGCCGCTCTAGAGCTCCTGCTGAGCATTACAGAAGAAGAGGGGGAGCTCGCGCGCTCGGCAGCGGAGAAACTGGCCGAAGAGCTCGGCTTCCTACCACTGGCAGTCGAGCAAGCGGCCGCCTACATTCACCAGAACGCCCTCAGCAGTAGCCAATACCTCGATCTGCTTCACAAATATCCGTCTCGAATGTTCGCGACTCCTGCAGGAAGCGGCGAACATGAAAGAACCGTTGCTCGCGTTTGGCACTTGACTCTCAAAGCAATCGGTGAGTCTAGTCCCCTTGCAGTTCGAATACTGCGCCTACTGGCATGGTTCGCTCCCGATAACATCCCTCGCGATCTAGTAATTGGGTTCCATAGCGACCCGCTGTCAACTGCGGAAGCCCTAGGCCTCCTCAACGCATATAGCATGATCACAATGGATAGGGACTTCATCAGCCTCCATAGGCTGGTCCAAGCGATTACTCGCACACCCGACGGTGATGGCGACTCCGAGGCAATCGGCAGCTTGCATCGATCTGCGGCGGAACTACTCAGGGAGGCGCTTCCAGGCGACCCAATTAACAACGTGGATGGTTGGCCACGCTGGAGAGAATTGGCATCGCACGCCGAATCCCTCCTGTCACTGACGTCACCAGATCTGTACGGCCCGGAAGTTCTTGACGTCACTTCTGAGTACGGGATGTTCCTAAGCGGACAGAATCAAGGAACGTCTGCCCTATCGAAGGCTGCATTGTCAGTTGACATAGCAGAAACACTCTACGGTGACTCACACCCCACGACACTTTCCATGCGGAACGGGCTAGCCAATATTTATGCCTACTTGAGGATGACCAAAGAGGCACTAGAAATACACCAGGGCGTACTGGTCGACAGAGAGCGGCTCCTGGGAACTCTGCACCCCGACACCCTAGCGACGCGCAATAACTTGGCTAATTCATATCTTATTGACGGCAACAGCAGGCTGGCTCACCAAATTCTGCAGGAAGTGGTGCGAGGC
Source organism: Streptomyces sp. NPDC048484 (assembly GCF_040651415.1). Taxonomy (NCBI): domain Bacteria; kingdom Bacillati; phylum Actinomycetota; class Actinomycetes; order Kitasatosporales; family Streptomycetaceae; genus Streptomyces; species Streptomyces sp. NPDC048484. The sequence goes on along the minus strand of NZ_JBEZJY010000033.1, from coordinate 26,840 downwards.
AGAGAGTACGCACTAGGGTCGGATCATCCAGACACTCTTGCGTCCCGTAATACCCTCGGAAACTCTTACCGAAATATCGGCCAACCACATAAGTCCGTGAGCATTCTAAAAGATGTAGTTTCCGATCGCGAGCGCGTGCTAGGAAAAACGAACAGAGTAACCCTTACATCGAAATACAACCTTGCTCACTCCCATGCAAGAGCGGGACAGTATGAGGAATCCTTTCAACTCATGCGGACCGTGTATCAAGAACGCATTGGTCTTCTTGGCGCCCGCCACCGCGACACCATTTCCGCATCATTTTACCTTGTTGATCTGATGAAAATATTAGGTAAACCAGGGGAGGTGATGGAAGTAATTGAAACAATACTGGAAGATCTCGGAAAAGCGCCTGCGCAGGACGACCCTAACGTATTGCGAATTCGAAAGAAAGTCGCTGACGCTTACCTGAAGATTGGGGAAACGTCAAAGGCGATAGAGGTTCTTGAGGCCCTTGTCGGCAATACAGTGGAGATGGTTGACCTTAGCTCCCCCGAAGCTGTTTCGAGAATCAATGCTCTCGCTCAAGCTTATATGGCGATCGGTGAACACGGACGCTCGGTCGAGATGCTCGCCCCTTTGGTATTGGCAAATCCAGAAATAGAAACAGCCCGTAACCTCCTCATTGACTCGTATCATGCCCGCGGACAGGCGGACAAGGCCGTAGATATTTTCGAGGAACTCGTGAGTCGAAAGGAGCGAGACCTAGGACCTTCCCACCCAGACACTGTAGCGGCGCGAAGTAGGCTGGCTGACTCGTACATGGCTGCCAAGGACTGGGATCGGGCCGTGCAGATACTGCACAGAGTGCTAGTAGATCACGAGCGTTCAGCCGGCGTAAACAGTCGACAAGCGCTAGTGATCCTTAACAAGCTAGCGCAGGTATGTCGATCGGCGACCGATTACGAACAGGAGGTAAAGTTCCTCGAAGAGATCGTGAAGCGTAATCAGAACATGCGGCAAAGCTCCATGGTATTCGACGTGCAGGCGCAGCTAGCTGGAGCGCTACTTAACGCAGGGAAAATCCAAGACGGCATCAGGATGAGAATCGCAGTTACAAAGGGGCTTGAAGAGGTCCACGGAAGAGATGGTCGGCGGGCGATCGACTCACGCTTGACGCTTGCAGATAACTATCTCGAATTCGGTGAGACCGATCGGAGTATCGAGTTGTATGAATCGACCATTTCCAGCTATGAAAGGATACTGGGTAACGACCACAGAGACACCTTGGCAGTTCAACGAAAGCTGGCCAAGACACTCTTGTCCGTAGGCCGCGCCCGTGATGCAGTTGCCCAATTTGAGCGCTTATCTGCTGTTCATGCCCGCCTTGGTAAATCCTCTTCCCGCACAGCCAGTAAAGTTCGAAGGCAGCTGGATGCGGCCCGTGAGGAGCTGTCGAAGATTGATGGCAACAGGAGCGAAGGATAGGCGCATCTTTTCCAGTGAGCGGAGCACACTGGCGGGGTGGTCATCTTTAGGCGACGCGTTTGCTCAGCACATCTATGAAGCGGGGCCCGTTCCCGCCAACCGCAGGCTAGGTCACATCAGCACGCCCACCGTCGGCCGCGGTGAGGATCGCGAGCGACGGCACCAATTGACGATCACTTGCGAGGGCCCATTCCCGCACGCTGGCGCCCGCTCAGAGTCAAGTCATCCTCACAAGCTGCGCTCACCGTTGTCACTCGTGTCCGACTCACGGCGAGCTCATGGCGAAGGGACCCGGACAATGTGTCCGGGTCCCTTCGCCATGAGCCGCTCACCCTTGTTCTGGCTCGGGAACGAACAGGGCCATAGCAGGGCAGGGCCGACTACCTGCCCTATCACAGACTCTGTACCGTGAGATGGGCCCCTACCCGCAGGAGGCAGCAAGTAATGCGTGGTCTAGGAGATCACCTCAGCCTCGGTGAACGCATTGCGTTTTACCGAAAGCGCCGCGGCTACACGCAAGAGGTGCTCGCCGGTCTGGTGGGGCGTAGCACTGACTGGTTGGCGAAGATCGAGACGGGGCGCCGGAAGCCTCCCCGCATCGACATGCTCGCAGAGCTGTCGCGCATCCTACGCGTGCCCCTTGGGGACCTGCTTGGTCAGACGGTGCTCATGGAGGACGAGAAGCAGCAGGACGACGTTCCGGCCGTGCGCGACGCGCTGATGAGCCCGCGCCGGCTGTCTCGTCTACTCTTCGGCCCTGAGGCTGAGGTGCAGCTCCCCACACCAGCGCCCGCGGCCGTGCGTGTGGAGCACGCATGGAACGACTACCAGGGCGGGCGGCTCGGCAGCGTTATCGCCGCGCTTCCCGCGCTCCTCCAGACCGCGCAAGAGCTGGAGGAGCGAGCCGTGCGGCGTGGCGAGGACCGTAGCGACTGCTGGGCAGTGTCGGCCCGTACCCACCACCTCGCAGCGACGACGCTCGCGAAGATCGGCGAATCGGACATCTCATGGCTCGCTGCCGAGCGCGCGATGCGGGCCGCAGACGAGTCTGACGACCCGCTCGTGTTGGCGTCCGCCGCACGGTCCGGCACGCACGCCCTGCTGGCCAACGGCCGATACGACGACGCATTGGAGCTGGGCAACACGGCCGCTGCATGGCTCTCGTCTCAGGTGACCGACAACGACCCCGCGGCACTGAGTTTGCTGGGGATGATCCATCTGCGGGCCGCTGTGGCAGCGGCCCGCCACCAGGACCGGCCCACCGCAACCGGCCTGCTGGATCGAGCCGAGGCGCTCGCAGCTGGCCTAGGCTCGGATGAGAACTACTGGCAGACCTGCTTTGGGCCCACGAACGTCCTGCTTCACCGTCTGTCGGTGGAGCTGGACCTCGACAACGTGTCGTACGTGGTGGAGCACGGCCGGATCGACGTCGACCACATGCCCCAGGAACGCAGCGTGTCGCACCGCATCGACTTCGCACGTGCTCTGTCGCTCAGCGGACAAGGCGACGAAGCGTTTACGGAACTCCGCACGGCTGAGCGCACGTCGCCACAGCTCGTGCGCAACAATCCCAGGGTGCGCGAGACGCTGCGGGACCTAATCAAACAGTCTCCGGTCACCGGTGGCTCGCGTTCGTCCGAGGTGTTCGTGATGGCTCAACGATGCAGGGCGGTGCAGTGAGTTCAGGCAAGCGCGGGGTGCTCGGAGTCGTCGGGTCTGCGGCCGGAGGCGTAGAGGATCTGCGCACTGGCTTGGTTGAGCCCGCGATGGAGCGCGGATGGCAGGTGGCCGTCACTCTGACGCCGACCGCAGGTCAGTGGCTGCGGATGAGTGGCGAGGTCGAGCAGTTGGAGAAGCTGACCGGCATGCCCGTGCGCGATGAACCACGCTTGCCTGGCGAGGCCCGACCGCACCCGCCGGTTGACTGCTACGTGGTAGCTCCAGCGTCAGCCAACATGGTGGCCAAGCTCGCGACGGGCCTGATGGACAACCAGGCGCTGACGCAGGTGGGCGAGGCGATCGGCACTCTCGGTTTGCCCGTCGTCGTCTTCCCTCGGGTGAACGCGGCGCACGCTCGCCACCCGGCGTGGCAGCGCCACATCGAGGCTCTTCGCGCCGGAGGTGTGCACGTCGTCCAGGGCCCGGACGTGTGGCCGCTGTATGAGCCGCGGGAAGCGCCGGCGGGGCGCGTACTCCCATGGTCGACCGTGCTCGACACGGTCGATAAGGCCATCCGATAACGAGTCGTCAACTCTCCTGACCTGCAAGGAAAGAGGACCCGGACAGTCTGTCCGGGTCCTCTGCCGTTCCCGGCTACATGCTCATTGGCATGTCAGGGATCAATGAGCGAAGCGGCGAGCTGGAAGGCATGACTCCTGCTGAACTCGCTTTGATCAAAGCGAGTTTGAGCGAGGCGCGCGTCCAGGTCGAAGGACTGCTGAGGCGCGCGGACGAACTCACGGCGAGGGTGGAGTCTCGCTGCCCACGAGCCGCTCAAGCCGATCTAGACGCTCCCCAAGCAAGTGGAGGGCGTCATGAATCGTGCTGAGCTCTGCCGCCAAAGCGCTGAACGCGGGGCTACTGCCCGGCTCGGTGCCGAGGGGCACAGAAGGATCGCGGACGAACGTTCCGCGGCCCTGCTGAGTGAGAACCAGTCCCTCGTCACGGAGCTGGCCGAACGCGCTCTGAACAGTCATGAGCTGTACGCCAAGTTCCTTGGCGAGCTTGCGAGCGGCTGGGAGCTGGTCCCCCGGCTCGTACTCGCGATCGGGGCCCGTGATCTTCTCGCGGAACTCCGTCGCAATCTCCTTGGCCGTAGGCGTCTGCTTGGGCGCTTCGGGGCTCTGGTCCATGGCATCGAGAGTAACCGGACCTAGGTCAATCTCTGATCCTTCTTCGTATCCTCTTGACAGTCAGATTGACCTAGGTCAATCTGAAGTCAGGCCAGTACAGGGGACCCGGAAGGGCTTCACCGGTTGCGTTCGCAAGTGCTTGACCTGCAAGACCCGGTTTGGGATTGCCCGGCAGGAAGGCGGCTTCGGCCGCACGCCGCGGGCCCTATGCCTGTCGTTCCTTGAGAACTAAACAGCGTGCCTAACTGACGGGGTGTGAGTCCCCGTCCCCGCAGCGGCCCGGGTGACGGCCGATGACGTACCCGATTCCCTCGGCTCGGGACCGGTCCGCCGCGCAACGGCGGACCGGTGAAGCCGTGTGTCCCTGCTCTCTGCGGGAGGTCGGTGTGAACCGACGACATACCCAGGCGCCGCCGGACGGACCGGCCGACGGCGCCCGCGCGAAAGTCCCCGGTCCTTCTGGTCTCGCAGCGCCTCGCGCCGCGGCCGGCTGCCTCTCCCGCCTGTCCGATCTTGCGCTGAGCGCGGGACGTACAGGCGGGAGTGCGGGGAGTCGGACAGAAAGGCTCCACACACAGAGCGGTCCCCCGGGTTGCACCCCGGGGGACCGCGTACAGGCACCTGGTCTGGAGGCACCTGTGATCACCAGTCTGACAGATGCGGAGCGGGCGGAACTGGCCCGTAAGACGGCTGAAGCGAACAAGCGCAGCGCGGACAACGCTCGTGTGCGGGGCGGCCGTTGATGGCCAGCGCTGAGCACGAGAAGACCAAGCCGCCGCTGCCGATCCGTCCTCCCCGCCCGCATCCGCACACGGCCGTGACGAGCCGCTGATTCAACTACCCCGATGGTCGAAGGCCGGGTTCGACTCCCGGCCGGGGCGCCGCCCTTCCCGCTCTGAGCGGCATGGGGCCGCCTCACTACCGGGCCGGTCGCCTCTCACCACATCACCGCGGCCGGCCCGGCTTTCCCTGTCCCTCCATCCTTCGGAGATCTTCCATGCGTACGTACATCGGCCGCCAACAGGCCACCACCCCCGAGGACTTCGCGGAACTGGCGCTCGGCACCCCGGTTGAGCTGTGGCTCGGGGTCGAGGGCGAAACCGAGGAAGAGCGCGCGGCCCGTGAGGACGCGGCGCGCGACATCCTCGCCGACAACCCGGGCCTGCCCGACAGTCTGATCCGCATGGCCGCGCAGGTCATCGCCGACAACCCGGACTTGTTCGACGTCATCCCGCTGGTCCGCCCCGCCCGCCGCCGCATGGTCCGCAAGGGGGTAGCGGCATGAGGACTCTGGCCCCCACCGCTGAGGACCTGGCGGACCACACCGGCAAGCCGCGCGCCTACGCCGACATGCCGCTGAGCTACGAGCAGGCCCGGTTGGGCATGGCGTTCCATGAGGCCGGTCATGCGGTGCTGTCCCTGGCGTATGGCATGCACGTCATCACGACCGAGGTCATCGCCTGGCAGCCGGAGCCCGGCCGCTTCGCGGTCACCGGCAAAACCGCCTGGCAGTCGCAGGACACCAACGCCTGGCAGCTCGCCGCGCAGTGCGCCGCCGGACCGCTCACCCACATCCTCTACCTGATGGCCTACGGCCTGTGGACCCCCGAGCGGGCCGCCGCCTGCGAGGCCGACCACGACCGAGAGCTGGCCATCGACCTGCTCGCGCAGCACGGGTTCCAACTCGGTCGCGACCATGTCCCCGAGAGCGGCAAGTCCTGGGGGATGGTGCGCGGAATGGCGCGGCGCAAGGTCGGCCACCTGTGGCGCGAGATCCGCACCGTGGCACACGCCGTGGACGAGCGCACCGTCCTGACGGGCGACGAGATCACCGCCATGACCGGTCTGGTCAACCCGCCGCTGCGCGGAGGTGCCCTATGAGTACCCAGGACACCATGCTCGCCGCCGCTCACGCGGAGGTGAAAGCGGAGATCGCACGGACCGACACCAAGACCGGTCTCCTGCTCGCGTTCGTCGGTGCGGTCCTCGCCGGATCATGGACGGTCGCCAAGGACATGCCGCTGACCCTCCCCGCCTGCATCGCGGGCGGTCTCGGGATGGCGCTGATGGTTGGCGCGGCCGGTCTGCTGCTGCGGTCGGTGCGCCCGAACCTGAGTGGCAGGCACGGTTTCCCGCTGTGGGCCACGCTCACCGCCGAACAGATCACCGCCACCCTCGCCACCGACCAGGCCGCAGACATCGCTGGCCTGTCCCGTATCGCGGTGGCCAAGTTCACCGGCCTGCGCCGCGCGGTCGACCTGACCTGCGCGGGCGGCGCCCTGCTCATCCTCGCCGCCCTGATCACGGCCGGAGGTGCGGCATGAGCGACACGTTGACGCTGGACGATCTGGCCGCGCCGCTGCGGACGCTGCGTCTGCTGACCGTGGACTTCGGGCACCTGCCTGCTCCGACCGTGCACGTGACCACCATCTACCCGGAGCGGCTGGAGCTGACGTTCTACGATGACCTGACCGGCTTCGAGATGTGGCGCGAGGCACTGGGGATCGTCTCGGACGTGGTGACCTACCGCGAGCAGAACGACGGACAGACGGGTGTCCTGCACGCGAGCGTCGACCATGCGGGCGCCACGGTGCACCTGATGGGCTACGCGGACATCGTCGCCCCGGCGCTGGTCGGGGGTGCGGCATGACGACGCAACCCATCGACCGTCCGGGCGTGCCGCCGCTGACGAAGCCTGAGTTGGGGCTCGCCGGTATCGGTGCGTTCGCCGCGGCCGGAGTCGGCGCGCTCGGTCTGATCTCCTCCTTCGCCGCTGTCTCTGAGGCGGCGGCCCGGTGGGGTTTCACCTCGCCGTGGATGCTGCCGGTCGGTATCGACGTGGCTATCCCGGTGTTCACCGTGGCCAACCTGCTCCTGATCCGGATGGACATGGCGCTGGCGTGGGTGCGGTTCGTGCCCTGGATCCTCACCCTGATCACCTGCGGGCTCAACGTCGCTGCCGGACACGAGGTGTGGGCGAAGGTCGCTCACGGCACGATGCCGCTGCTGTGGGTGGTGTTCTCCGAGATCGGCGCGCACATCTACGCCGTGCGGATCGGCGCCGCCACCGGCCGCCGCATGGAGAAGATCCGCTTCTCCCGCTGGCTGCTCGCCTTCCCTTCCACCTTCGCGCTGTGGCGCCGCATGACGCTGTGGGAGATCACCTCCTACAGCGAGGCACTGGCGCGGGAGAAGGAGCGGCAGTTGGCCCGCGCGGAGTTGCGCGAGCGCTACGGCCGCACGTGGCGCACGAAGACCCCGCGGCGCGAACGAGTGATGCTGCGCATGGGCGACCTCACCCCCGGCACCGAGCAAGACGCCCCTGTGCCGCCCCCGGTGGAGAATCGGCCGGCACCACCGTCCGAGCCCAAGCAGCGCCCGCCCCGACAGGCCAAGTCGAAGGCCAAGGGCGCCCCGCAGCGCTCCTTTGAGGAGCTGCTGAGCGAGGCTCGCACGCTCACCGCATCGTGGACGGATGCGGAGCTGAACGGCGAAGCCATCCGTACCGCGGTGCACTGCTCGGCTGCCAACGCCCGCAAGCTCCGGGACGCGTTGAAGACCGAGCGCGCGGACGGCCGCCTACTGCACTCCGTGGACGACTCGCAGGGCGAGACGCCGACGGCTGAGGCCGCCTGATGTCCGCGGTCTGGGGGAAGTGCTACGACCCGACCGGCGCGCTTCACGGGGTGCCCACCTACCCGTGGCGTCTGGCGCCGGATGGTCTGGCGACCCGTCGCCAACTCCGTGCGAACGGCTTACGGCCCGGCGGACAGCCGATCGCGGCACAGGTGATGCGAGGCAACCGGCGCGCCGGAGGTGTCCGCGTCGCGTACCTCTACCGCGAGGATCTGGCCAAGCCGGTCCGCCCGATGACGTCGCGCAAGTGGGGCGCGCTCGCGCTGGCGATGCTCGCCCGGCGCACCTGCCCAAGCTGCCGACTGGACGTCGGCTACTGCATCCCCACCTCGTACGGCATCTGCGGACTGTGCATCGCCCTCGAAGAACAATGCGCCGCCTGACCTTGTCCTCACCCACCGGAGACAAACGTGACCGACGAAGAGTTCGCCGACCTTCAGCGCCGCGCCGACGAGCGTCATGCCCGCCAGTGCCTCAACTGCCACGGCTACGAGCAAGGTCACCGAGACCTGCTGTGGCCGGGCCCCGAGCGCCACTGCTTCAGCTACGAGCCCCGCGGCCCTGAGCCGCGCCCCACCGCCTGATCGCTGAGGGGTACGAACCGTACCCCTCAGCAAGGGGGTACAAAGTGTCCCCCTTACCGCCCAGTAGGGCGTTCATCATCAGTTCACGGGCCCGGCCGCCCACCTCCTACAGCGACGACCGGGCCCGCTCTCCCTCACACCCGAAAGTGGAAGGAACCTCAGTGAATCACCCCGACGACGACAACGAACTGTTCAACCGGCTGGAAGCCGAGATGACCGACCCGCCCGCCCCGACCGGGGGCGAGGTGGTCGACCTCGACAAGGCCCGATCCGCCCGCAGCGAGTCGGCCGACTCGACTGCCCGACCCGACGCCGACCCGTCGGCCGACTCCGGCGCGGACCGGTTGGGTGCCGAGTCGGGCGACCCGACCGTACCCGTGATGGTCGACCAGTCGGCCGTGAAGGCAGTCGGTCCGGGCTACCTCGGTCGGCTGCTCGCCGCGCGGCGCCGTCCGGTCGTCCCGGTCTGGCTCAAGTCGCTCGCGGAACTGAAGACCGCTACCGCGTGGGTGGCCCGGCACTACGCCCACTCGGTCGGCTACCACGCACTGCGCTCCCCGGTCTACGCCGCCCGCCTCACCTTCCAGGCGCCGACCGGTGCCGCGAAGTTCGTGGGCGCCACGATGCGGTGGGTGGCCGACCGCGAGGGCGAACCGGTGCGGCTCGCCGCGGTCCGGCGCGAGGACGCGGCCGAGTACCTGAAACTGTCCCGGCAGCGCGACGGACGGGTCCGGCTGCGGACCCTGGTCGCCGTGCTGGCGATGTTCATCGGACTCGGCTCCGCACTCGCCCTCTACGTCCTGGCCCCCGAGTGGCTGCAGGCCGTCTCTGTCGGCGCCATCACGCTCGCGCTCGGCTTCGCCGGACGCAGGGCCGACGACCCGGTCATCCACCAGGCGGTGGAACTGCCCAAGGCGGTTAAGCTCACCAGTGACATCGTGCTGCGTGCGCTCGGCTCGCTGGGCATCCCCGCCATCAACCAGGCGCAGGGCAAGGGGCGGGACGGGTTCGCGTTCACCGCGCCGATCACCCGCGATGGTCCCGGCTGGCGTGCGGAGGGCGACCTCCCGTACGGGGTGACCGTCACGGACGTGATGGACCGCCGGGAACGCCTCGCCTCCGGCCTGCGCCGCCCGCTCGGCTGCGTATGGCCCGAAGCGGTACCGGACGAGCACACCGGCCGGTTGGTGCTGTGGGTCGGGGATCAGGACATGTCCAAGACCAAGGCACCCGCGTGGCCGCTGGCCAAGACCGGCACAGTGGATCTGTTCAAGCCCGCCGCGTTCGCCACCGACCAGCGCGGACGCTGGGTCGACATCACCCTCATGTACATCGCAGGCGTCATCGGCGCCATCCCGCGCATGGGCAAAACCTTCCTGCTCAGGCTGCTCATGCTCATCGCCGCGTTGGACCCGCGGGCGGAGCTGCACACCTACGACATGAAGGGCACCGGCGACCTTGATCCGGTCGGTGAGGCGGTCGCCTATCGCCATCGCGCCGGTGAGGACGAGGAGGACTTCGAATACGCACTGGCCGACATGCGCGAGGTCCGCGGCGAACTGCGCCGCCGCGCCAAGGTGATCCGCTCCCTGCCCCGGGACATCTGCCCCGAGTCGAAGGTCACCTCGGAGTTGGCCGACAAGCCGAGCTTGGGTCTGCACCCGATCGTGATCGGGGTGGACGAGTGCCAGAAGTGGTTCGAACACCCCAAGTACGGCGCGGAGTTCGAGGAGATCTGCACCGACCTGGTCAAGCGGGGACCTGCCACGGGGATCGTGCTGCTGCTCGCCACGCAGCGCCCGGACGCCAAGTCGCTGCCCACCGGGATCAGCGCGAACGCGTCAGCCCGGTGGTGCCTGAAGGTGATGGGCCAGTTGGAGAACGACATGGTGCTGGGCACGTCCTCGTACAAGCGGGGTGTGCGGGCCACCATGTTCAGCTGGGCCGACAAGGGCATCTGCTACTTCGTCGGGGAAGGATCGGACGCCCGCATCGTGCGGTCCGTGAACGTCAACTCGGTGCTGGCCGAGACCATCGCGCTACGAGCCCGCGCGGTCCGCGAGAAGGCCGGCACGCTCGCCGGATACGCCCTCGGGCAGGAACCGGAGACCAGCGTCAGCGCGGGATACGACCTGCTCGCCGACATCCTCGCCGTGGTCCCCGCCAAGGAAACCAAGGTGTGGTCCGAGACGGTCACCTCCCGGCTCGCCGAACTGCGGCCCGAGGTCTACGACGGATGGGACCCCGACGCGCTGAACGCGGCCCTCAAGCCGCACGGCATCGCCACCATCCAGGTCGGCCGCCGCGTGGACAGCAAGGTCGTCAACCGGCGCGGCATCGACCGCTCCCACATCACCGCCGCGATTGCGGAGCGTGATGGAAAGCGGGACGCGGGCTGATCCTCCGGGGTCGCTAACGCTAGCGGCACACCCCGCTAACGTTAGCGACCCCGCTAGCGCCTCAAACCTGCTCTGATCAGGCCGCTAGCAGATAGCGGCCCACCTGCGGAAACCCCAGAAACCCGCCCGGGAGGGCCCGTGATGACCCCTGCCCTGCTCGCTATCACCCTGATTCTTGGAGTGACGTTCTGTTACGTCGCGGTGTGTGCGTCCTCGCCGTTCGGCAGCTGCCGCAAGTGCAACGGCTGGGGTTTCCAGATGAAGACCGACCGCAAGGGCCGTCAGAAGCGCGGCAAGGACTGCCGTCGCTGCAAGGCCACCGGCAAGCGCATACGCGTGGGCCGCTGGCTCTACAACCGGTGGGCCCGCATCTACCGCGCCGGCACCGCCGACTGACCCCGCACGTGTGGGGACCGGCGGTCACCCGCTATCGCGTGATCGCGCGAGGCAATCGCCCGCCGACGTGACCGCCGGTCCCGTGTCCCCAAGCTTGCGAGCGCCCAGGGCCCGCAGAGCCTAACCACCCCTCCACCTCGCCCGGAAGCGAGTTTCCCCCATGGCCGTGACCGTCTCCCTCGCGCTGCTCTTCGGCTTCGTCCTGTTCATGCTGCTGCGCTCCAAGACTCTCGGAGCGGGCTCCGCGTTCGTCGCCGTGATGTTCGGCTTCTACCTCGCCTCCACCGGCGCCGCCGACACCGTCAACCAACTCATGAACGCCATCGTCACCGCGATCCCGGACCTGTAGGAGGCCGACCGTGAACGAACAGATCGTGGCGCGCCACTGGCTCGCCCTCATCGCCCCCAAAGCCGCGCCCGCACTGGCCACGTCCACCGTGCTGATCCTCGGCAGGATCTGGAACGCCAATGGCGCCGAACACAGCGTGGGCAACGCCGCGTTGATGGTCGTGCTCGCTGCCGGAGCTGCGACCGCCGGCGCTTTCGCGGCGGCCGGTCGCGCCGGTGACCCCGTCATCGCCGGAACCGCGTTCGCTGCCTCCGGAGGGCTCGCCCTCGCCGGAGTCGCCGGATACACCGATGGCCTCTCACTGCCGCTGCTCCTGTGGGTGCTGGCCACCGCCATCACGTACGGCATCGCGGCCCGCCACTGGCGCACCGACCGCCGGGACACGGTTGCCCACCACCGGCACACCGCCGAACGGCGCGAGGAACACGGCCACATCGAACGCGTCGAAGCCCTGCGCGCCGGAGCACAGATCGAAGTCGCCCGCACCGGCGCCGCCTACGCCGAACAGCTCGCCACCGCGCTGATCTCCCGCGCCGCCCTGCCCGGCTTCAACCCGCAGGCCGTGACAGACGCAGGCCTGCCCCAACTGCCCACCACAGACCGGGAATCCGCATGAACCACCGCGGTGCCGCGGCACTGAGCCTAACGGTCTGCATCGGCCTCCTGACCGCCTGTGGCTTCCCGGACGGACCCCCCGGCGAGGTGGTGGCCAAGGCCGATCGCTGGTCCCCGGCGACCAAGACCCGCGCCTACTTCCTCACCGTCCGCACAGAGCAGGGCGAACGCAAGGAATTCCAGGTCCACATCCACGACTACGACCACTGCCACCACGGCTCGGCCTACCCCGACTGCACAAAGGACTGAAGATTTCGTGACCCGACTGCGTATCCAGCGCGCCACCTGGCCACGCCCGGCCCTGATCCTCACCGACACGCCCCGCCCCGACTGCCCTGACTGCGAGGGCATCGGCGGCATCGAACACGACTACGGCGACTACGAGACCGGCGAGTACGAGGGCACCGACTGGGAGCCCTGCACCTGCTGGAACGAAAACCGCCGCTGGGTTCTGCTGCCCCTGCCGCACCTGCCCCGGTGGCTGCGCCGACGCCACACCGGCCGCGACCCGTGGGCCCCCGACGGCTACAGCATCGAACCGCCCTTCTAGACGTGCCCGGGCGGGCGCCTCTCACCACAAGACCGCGCCCGCCCGGTTCTCCCTGTCCCTCCAACAGAACACAGGAGACCCCCAGCATGACACCTGACCGCACCACCATGCCGCCCCACGGCGTGCATCCGGCAGGGAACTCCCACCTCGCCGCGGCCCTGGATCTCGCCGCGGCGGACGTGCCGGCGCTGCCGCTGCGAGACGGGAAGCTCCCGTTCGGCAACTGCCGCGCGTGCGCCAAGAACGTCTGTGGCGGGCGGCCGAACATGAAGTGCGCGGGTACTTGCCGCTGCCCCGCGGTCTGCCACGCATGGGCCGCCGCCACCACCGACCCGAGCGTCATCACCTCGCCCCCATGGGCTGCGGCATGGCGACAGGCCGCGGCCGTTGCTTACCACCCCGGGGGCGCCGGACTGACGGTCCTGGATCTCGACAACCCGGACGCGGTCGCATGGGCCCGGTCGGAACTGCCCGCGACGCGGACCGTGGCGACCACGCGCGGAGAACACTGGATCTATCGGGGCGCCATGCGGTCCGTGAACGGCGTCCGTGACGGTGTGGACATCAAGTCCACGATGGCCTACGCCCGATGGCTCGGGCCCGGCACCGGCACCATCACGGCGCTGCCGGAGATCGTGCGCGCGCTGGCCGTGAAAGAGCCCTCCCCGGTTCGGCCGGCACCGCAGCCGGTCACCGTGCCCGCACGGCCCGGGGGCGGGGAGTGCCGTCACCGCACGCCGACCTACCTGGACCGTGGCATCGCCATGGCGGAGCAGCGCATCACCGAGGCCCGTAGCGCGGTGCACGCGACCGTCTACCGGACCTTCCTTGCCGTGCTGTCCACGCACGGCCGGTGCGGCTGCCTCACCGACACCCACGTTGCCCGGCTGTTCACCGCCGCGCAGACCAAAGGCGAATCGGTCCGGCACTGCACCGACGCTTGGACCAACGCCCGCACCACGTTGGGACTGTGACCATGGCTGACGACGACAAGGCTCCGGGCCGTGAGGTCATCACCGACTACGCGCAAGCGCACTTCCGCTACTTCCGCACCCCCGACGGGACCGTGTACGCGCAGAAGAACGGCCACCCCGTGGCCCGCCCGATCCGCTCCCAGGGCACCACAGGCAGCCACCGCCAGGAACTCATGGTCGGCCTGTTCCGTGACGGATGCGGCGTGTTCAACGGGACCGCCCTCAAAGAAGCGCTGGACCTCATCGAAGCGCTCGCGCTGACCGAGGACACCCAACCCGTCCACATCCGCGTAGCCCCCGGATTCGACGGAGCGACATGGCTGGACCTGGGCCGCGATGACGGGCAGTCCGTCCGGATCCACCCCACCGGCTGGGACATCCTCACCCCCGACCCGCACGAGGTCTGCTGGCGGCGCACCCAGCTCACCGGCGAACTGCCCCTGCCCGTCAAGGACACCGACGGCAAAGGCATCGACCTCCTGCTCAGGCTCTGCAACTTCGCAGGAGCGGAAACCGAATGCCTGGCCATCGCGTGGCTCATCGGCTGCCTCGGCCCGTCCGTGCCCGTCCCCGCCCCGTTCCTCACCGGCCCCCAGGGCGCGGGCAAATCCACCGGCGGACGCATGCTCGTGCGGATCATCGAGGGCATGAGCGGCGACCTGCGCCGCGCCCCGAAGGACGAGGAAAACCTGATCGCGGCCGTGGCCGCCGGATGGGTCACCGCACTCGACAACCTCTCCCACATGACCCCGGACCTGTCCGACGCCATGTGCTGCATCGTCACCGGCGCCGAAAGCGTCAAACGTGCCCTGTTCACCGACGGGGACGTATTCCGCGTCGGCTACCGCCGCCCCCTGCTCCTGACCGGCATCGACGTCGGCGTCATCCGGCCCGACCTCGCCGAACGGCTCCTGCCATTGCGCATGGAACGCCCTCGTATCCGGCGCACCGAGGCCGAACTGTGGGCGGAGTACGCGGAAGTCCTGCCGGTCGTCCTCGGCTCGCTCCTGGACCTCACGGTCAAGGTCCGCGCGGTGACGGCGGAGACCCCCACCGACCTGCGCATGGCGGACTTCGCCCACCTGTGCGCGCAACTCGACGCAGCAACCGGACTGGGAGCGCTCACCGCCTACCGGACCAGCCTGGACGACCTCAACGACGACGTCATCGAGGGCGACCTGTTGGCGCAGACCGTCCTCACGCACGCCGAAAGCATGGAAGCGGGCGCAGAGCAGCGGATGACGTCCACACAGTGGCTGCACCTCCTCAGCAGCCTCTACAGCGGCGACGAACTACGGTCCCTGCCCAAGGGGTGGCCGACCACCGGCAAGGTCCTCTCCGACCGCCTCAAACGCCTCCAGCCGACCCTTGCCGCCCGGGGCGTCCTCATCGACTCCGGCCGCACCAAAGAGGGCCGCTACATCGAGATCACCCGGCTCGCCCCGCCCTCGCACGAGCAGGAACGGGCGTTCTGACCGGCGCCACCCACCGCGCGCACAAGCAAGAGGAGCACCCCCGGCGCGGCGTGCTCCTCTTGCTGTTCGCCGCTCGCGGCGCCCCAGGGACGTGCCGCGAAGCGGCCCCTTTCTTCACTCTCTGAGCGGCACCGCACCACCACAAGAAGCCCCTCTTCTTTCCTAAGTAGGGAAGTACTGCGTCACCTGCGTCACCCGACCCCACAAAACGGCGGGTGACCTGCGCAGACACGGGTGACGCAGACGGCATATCTCTGCGTCATCGTGCGTCACCTGCGTCACCTGCGTCACCGATGACGGAGAGCCTGCGTCATCGGTGACGCAGGCCCGACCCCTCTGCGTCACCCCAAACCCGCAGGTCAGGGGTGCGTATGACGCAGATGACGCGGGTGACGCAGAAATCCCCACCTCGGACACACACGACACCCCCAAGCACCCCCGGCCCGCGCACGGAGGACCCGCCATGAGCACCGCACGTGAACAGCCGGACCCGCGCGCCACCCTCCGCGGCTGGTTGCCAGACCGCTACCTCACCCCCGACGACATCGCGGAAATCTTCGAAGTGCCCAAAGAGACCGTCTACCAGTGGCGCAAGAAGCACACCGGCCCGCCCGGATTCCGCATCGGCAAACACCTCCGCTACGACCCCGCCGATGTCCGCGCCTACGTCACCCAGCGCAAGACCGCCGACCTAGACGCCGCCTAACCCGACACCCACCGCAGACAGCAGGGAGAGCCGCCACCCGGCGGCTCTCCCTGCTGCATGTCGAGAGGACCGCCGCCGCATGGCAGGCCACATCCAAGACCGCTGGTTCAAGACCGAGACCAACGCCGACGGCAAGACTGTCCGCGTCAAGAGCGACCGCCACAGCAGCGGCCTGCGCTACCGAGCCCGGTACATCGGCCCCGACGGCACCGAGAAGTCAAAGAGCTTCCCCGACGGACAGAAGCGACTCGCCGAGAAGTGGCTCACGAAGACGGAAGCCGACATGGACAGCGGCATCTACGTGGACCCGGCCGCCGGCCGAACGACGTTCGGGCAGTACGCCGAGAAGTGGCTGCGCACCCAGACCACCGACCTGACAACCCGTGAAACGGTCACCTCTGCGGTTCGCGGTCACGCGATCCCCTACATCGGGACGCGCCCCCTTGGTTCCTTCAAGCCGGAACACATCCGGGACTGGCTGAGTGAGTTGGAACGGGCCCTACCCGCGTCGTCGTACCGACGGGTGATCTACAACAGCGTGGCGACGATCCTCAACGCGGCCGTCGATGATGGCCACCTGTTGAAGAACCCGTGTCACGCGCAGTCCGTACGCCCTCCTGCGCCGGGAACCGGCCGGGTAGTGCCGTGGACGGCTGAACGCGTCTTCGGCGTCCGGGAGGCCCTTCCGGAGCGCTTCCGTGCGGCGGTCGACCTCGGGGCGGGATGCGGCCTGCGGCAAGGGGAGATCTTCGGACTACCCGTTGACGAAGTTGATTTCGATTCCGGGTGGCTGCACATCGTGAACCAGGTCAAGGTGACGACCGGGGGTCTCGTGTTCGGTCCGCCGAAGCGGAACAAGCTTCGTGACGTTCCCCTGCCTGATCGCGTGGCGGACATCCTCAAGAGCCACATAAAGGCGTTCCCGCCGGTCTCTATCACCCTGCCGTGGCTTCGGAAGGACGGCCGCCCGGTGACACGGCAGTTGCTGTTCACCCGCCTTGACGGTGCTGGCGCAACTCGCCGAACCGACTTCAACGACCGCGCTTGGAAACCCGCTCTCGTAGCGGCCGGCGTGCTACCAGAGCCAAAGCAGGGCGAGCGTTACCAGGCGGCTCGCGAACACGGCATGCACGCCCTTAGGCACTTCTACGCCTCGGTCCTGCTGAATGCCGGCGAGAACGTCAAGGCACTGAGTCACTACCTCGGACACAACGATCCGGGCTTCACGCTCCGGGTCTACACGCACCTCATGCCGAGTAGCGACGCGCGGGCCCGAAAGGCAGTCGACGGCCTATACGAAGGGATCGTTTCGACGCCAACCACCTCCTGACTGCCTCTGGCCCGCTGGGATCCTCCATCAGTCAAATCCGACGGAGGATCCTGAGGCACCTCTATGCGAAGACCACGCTGTTCTCTACTCGCCTACGTGCTTGTTGGCGAGTGCTTGAGCAGCGATGGCTGCGTCGAGCATCTCGCGGTGCTGGAGAGCGTCACGCTTCCGGTTGCGGTCGCTGCGCCGGATGAGCCGGTAGGGGACCAGGTAGATCCCCCACAAGACGTACCAAGCCGCGATGAAGACCCATGCCAGGAGCATGAAGCCACCCACGGTCAGGACGAGCAGGCCATCGAGCAAGACTCGCAGGGTGCCTTTCCACCATGGACCGACGATAGCTTTCAAGGCCATGGCTCGGTTTTGCTCGGTGAGTCGCAAGATTCGCTTGGTTGAACCGGCAAATGACAGCGGAGCTTGGACGATCACACGCTCACTTTGAAGCTCAATCGGGGCGGTGCTCATGCTAGCCGCCTCCTTTTAGCCCTTTGCGTGAATTTCACGCTTATTGACACGATGTGCCCCTGTATTAGCTCGCACAAGGGCCGGTCGGCCCTATGTCCTGCGGTCAACGGTCCAGCTCTGTGGGCCGACAGGGGCCACGGTGGTCTCGCTGAGGATCCGAGCCTGCACTGGCCCACACGATCGGCGGAGCGATATTTGCCCGCATGCACGGGGCGCCGCTTGGAGCGGCCAGCCGGGGAGAAGACAGACACCCGACGCGGTTGATCAGTCAGGTGAGGGCGAGCGCCGAGGGTAGCCACAGCACGTCGGCGATTCGGCCTGACGGCCCAGAGACGGCCCAGGGCCGTGGAGACGCGGTGGGGCCGACGGTCACTGACCGTCGGCCCCACGCGCCGAATCAGCGGGAAAACCGCTCTGACCTGCCCTTACAGCACCGGCAGGTTCTTCCGCAGCTCGAACGCCGTCACCTCGGAGCGGTACTCCTCCCACTCCTGGCGCTTGTTGCGGAGGAAGAAGTCGAAAACGTGCTCGCCGAGCGTCTCGGCCACCAGTTCGCTGCGCTCCATGAGAGTCAGGGACTCGCCCAGGTTCTGGGGCAGGGGCTCGATGCCCATCGCGCGGCGCTCGGCGTCGGAGAGGGCCCAGACGTCGTCGTCGGCGCCGGGCGGCAGCTCGTAGCCCTCCTCGACACCCTTGAGGCCGGCGGCCAGCAGGATCGCGTACGCCAGGTAGGGGTTCGCGCCCGAGTCGAGGGAACGGACCTCCACCCGCGCCGACCCCGTCTTGCCGGGCTTGTACATCGGGACCCGGACCAGGGCCGAGCGGTTGTTGTGGCCCCAGCAGATGTACGAGGGGGCCTCGCCGCCGGCGCCCGCGGTGCGCTCGGAGCCGCCCCAGATGCGCTTGTAGGAGTTGACCCACTGGTTGGTGATCGCGGCGATCTCCGCCGAGTGCTTCAGCAGGCCCGCGATGAAGGAGCGGCCGACCTTGGAGAGCTGGTACTCGGAGCCCGACTCGTAGAACGCGTTGCGGTCGCCCTCGAAGAGGGAGAGGTGCGTGTGCATGCCGGAGCCCGGGTGCTCACTGAACGGCTTCGGCATGAACGTCGCCTGGATGTTCTGCTCCAGCGCCACCTGCTTCATGACCAGGCGGAACGTCATGATGTTGTCGGCCGTGGAGAGCGCGTCCGCATAACGGAGGTCGATCTCCTGCTGGCCCGGCGCACCCTCGTGGTGCGAGAACTCGACCGAGATGCCCATCGACTCCAGCATGGTGATCGCCTGACGGCGGAAGTCCATGCCGACGTTGTGCGGGGTGTGGTCGAAGTAGCCGGAGTTGTCGGCCGGGGTCGGGCGTGAGCCGTCCGTCGGCTTGTCCTTCAGCAGGAAGAACTCGATCTCCGGGTGCGTGTAGAAGGTGAAGCCCTGGTCGGAGGCCTTGGCCAGGGCCCGCTTCAGCACGTACCGCGGATCCGCGAAGGACGGTGAGCCGTCCGGCATCAGGATGTCGCAGAACATGCGGGCGGTACCGGGGGCCTCCGCGCGCCACGGCAGGACCTGGAAGGTCGACGGGTCCGGCTTGGCGATCATGTCGGATTCGTATACGCGGGCGAAGCCCTCGATGGCCGACCCGTCGAAGCCGATGCCCTCGTCGAACGCCTGCTCCAGCTCGGCCGGGGCCACGGCCACCGACTTGAGGAAGCCCAGCACGTCCGTGAACCACAGGCGTACGAAACGGATGTCGCGCTCTTCCAAAGTACGGAGCACGAACTCCTGCTGCTTGTCCATCTTCCGCTTCCACCCAATCTTGCTGGTCAGGCCGCCTGCTCCCGTCCCGTGGGAGGCGGTCGGGCACCTGAGCATCACACCACAACAGCATTTCATGCGCGTTGCGGACCTTGATCGTCCCGCCGGCCTCCGGCTGAACGCCTCACGGCCGGCAGGTGTACTGCTCTGCCGCCCATCTTGCCTGCTAAGCGCCACGCATGTAATGGCCGACCACTGCCGTCTCTCCGTCTTCTTTCCCACACTCCTTATAACTTGCATTTCAGATGCAAGTTTCAATACGGTGCGGTCAGTCGAGCTGAGGAGCCCTGATGCTGTCCGAGCAGTCCGCCGCCACCGTCCGCGCCACCCTTCCCACCGTCGGCGGGGCCCTGGGAGAGATCAGCGACCGCTTCTACGCGGGCCTCTTCTCGGCCCACCCCGAGCTGCTGCGCGACCTCTTCAACCGCGGCAACCAGTCCTCCGGCACCCAGCGCCAGGCCCTGGCGGGCGCCTTCGCCGCCTTCGCCGCCCAGCTCATCGAGCGGCCGGACGTGCGGCCCGACGCGATGCTGAACCGCATCGCGAACAAGCACGCCTCCCTCGGTATCGCCCCCGAGCAGTACCCGGTCGTCCACAAGTACCTCTTCGCCGCCATCGTCGACGTGCTCGGCGAGGCGATCACCCCGGCGGTGGCCAGCGCCTGGACCGAGGTGTACTGGCTGATGGCGAACGCGCTCATCGCCGTCGAGAAGCGGCTGTACGCGGCGAGCGAGGCCGACGGCCTGGGCGGATGGCGCGCCTGGGAGGTCGTCGAGCGCGTCGAGGAGACCGCGGACGTGGCGACCTTCCTGGTACGCCCGGCCGACGGCGCCCCCGCGCCCGGCTTCAGGCCCGGCCAGTACATCTCCGTACGCGTCGAGCTGCCGGACGGAGCCCGCCAGGCGCGCCAGTACAGCCTCGCCGGCGCGCCCGGCCGGCCTGGCGCGCCGGCTTCGTCCGTACGCCGGATCGGCGTGAAGCGGGTGCACGGCGACTCGGCGCCCGACGGAGAGGTCTCGAACCACCTCCACGCGCGCGTGGAGGTCGGCAGCACGCTTGAGCTGTCCGCCCCGTACGGCGATCTCGTGCTCGACGCCGACAGCCGGACGCCGGTGCTCCTCGCCTCCGCCGGCATCGGGGTGACGCCGATGATCGCCATGCTGGAGCAGCTCGTGGTGACCGGTCACCAGGCCCCGGTGACCGTGGTGCACGCGGACCGCTCCCCCGCTGAACACGCCCTGCGCGAGGAGCACGAGGCGTACGCGGCGAAGCTCGGGGACGCCATGACGCACTTCTGGTACGAGCAGCCGGAGCCGGGCCACCCGGCCGACCGCACGGGCCTGGTCGACCTCTCCGCGGTGGCGGTCGCGTCGGGTACGCGCGCCTACCTGTGCGGACCACTGCCCTTCATGCGGGCGGTACGCGGCCAGCTGATCGAGAAGGGCGTCGCACCCGCCGACATCCACTACGAGGTGTTCGGGCCCGACCTATGGCTGGCCGAGACCCAGAACTGACGTCTCCAAGAAGTCGCCAGGAGGTGAGAGCGGCCCGCCCTCACCTCCTGGCGATGTCCAGCAGCAGCGGCCCGGTGGGCGCGGCGACCATGTCCGCGACGGTCAGCGGGTCGAGGGAGACGTAGAAGGCCTCCTGGGCCCGGCGCAGGGCGACGCGCAGCCGGCATGCCGTGTGCAGCGGGCAGGGCGCGGGCCCTTCGCAGTCGACGACGTCGCCCTCGCCCTCGAAGACCCGCACGAGCGCGCCGACCGAGGCCGTACGCCCCTTCTCGGTGAGGGTGAGACCGCCGCCGCGGCCTCGGCGGGCGTCGAGGAGCCCGAGATGCTGGAGCTGGGCGACGACCTTCGCGGCGTGCGTGTACGGCACCTCCACGCCGGCCGCGACATCGCGCGTCGTGGGCTGCGTCCCGTCGGCGACGGCGAGCCGCATCAGGACGCGCAGTGCCAGGTCGGTCGATCGCAACAGCCGCATACCAGCAGCGTAAATAATGCGCATCCGAGGTTCAAATTTTCTGCCGGGGCCCGGACCATTTGGCCATTCCTGCGGGCCTCCGCCTACATCCGCTTCTCCCCCACTACGATCAGCTGACCACTCCACTGCCCCTTTTCCTCAGAAGGACCACCCCATGGGTTCGGCCAAGAAGACAGACACCCCGTCGCGCAAGGCGCGCATAGAGGAGATGCGGCGCGCCGATCAGTCCCGCGAGCGGCGCAACCGGGTCCTCACGATCACCGCCAGCGTGATCGTCGTCGCCGGTCTCGTCGCCGGTGGCGCGTTTCTGATCAACTCGCAGTCCGACGCCGCCGACGGCGGCGACAGCGCGGCGAGCGACTCGAAGGGGGCTTCGGGGAAGTTCGTCACGGGCAAGGACGGCGTGAAGAAGTGGAGCACGAAGCTCACGCAGAACCACGTCACCAAGGACGTGAAGTACCCGATGGAGCCCCCGGTCGGCGGTGACCACAACCAGGTCTGGATGAACTGCAACGGCGACGTCTACGACAAGGCGATCAAGAACGTGAACGCCGTGCACTCGCTGGAGCACGGCGCGGTCTGGGTGACGTACAACGCCAAGGCGTCGGACGCCGATGTGAAGGCGCTCGCCGCGAAGGTCAAGAAGACGCCGTACTCGCTGATGAGCCCCGTCGAGGACCAGAAGGACCCGATCATGCTCTCCGCGTGGGGCCACCAGCGGACGGTGAAGGCCGCGAGCGACCCGAACGTGGGCACGTTCTTCGAGACGTACGTCCAGGGCAAGCAGACGCCCGAGCCGGGCGCCGCCTGCACCAACGGTCTGTCACAGTGAGGAAGATGAAGTCCGCGGGCTGGATCAGCGGGGCCGCCGCGGCCGTGCTGGTGGCGGCCGGGGCGATCACCTACGCGGTCGCCGACGGCGACGACTCCGGGATGAGGCCTCCGGCGGTGGACTCGGCGGACGCCGGTTTCGCCCGTGACATGTCCGTGCACCACCAGCAGGCCGTCGAGATGTCGTACATCGTGCGCGACCTCACCGACGACGAGGAGGTGCGCCGCCTCGCGTACGACATCGCGCAGACCCAGGCCAACCAGCGCGGCATGATGCTCGGCTGGCTGGACCTGTGGGAGCTGCCCAAGGTGTCCGCCGATCCGCCCATGGAGTGGATGGGCATGGCAGGCATGGGGGCCGGCGAGGACGGTGCGCTGATGCCGGGCATGGCGACCAACACCGAGATGGACGCGCTGCGCAAGCTGAGCGGCAAGGCGGCCGAGGTGCGCTACCTGCAGCTCATGTACGCCCACCACGTGGGCGGTGTGCACATGGCCAAGGGGTGTGTGGACCGGTGCCAGGTCGGCGCGGAACTCCGGCTCGCGCAGGGCATGGTCCAGGCCCAGGAGTCGGAGATGCGGCTGATCTCGGACCTGCTGAAGAAGCGCGGCGCCAAGCCACCGAACTGACCGGCCGAACCCACCGGACCGACCGGCTGAACCCACCGGTTCACCCGGCCCGGCTTCTCAGGCCGGGTGCGCCGGTGTGTCCAGGACCGCGGCCGCCACGTCCCCGGGGCGGTCGAGCATGACGAGGTGTCCGGCGGGTGCGGACATCCGGAACGTGCCGCCTAGCCGCTCGGCGAGGTGTTCCTGCCGGTCGAGCCGGTGCCGTGAACCACCGGCGTACGCGGCGAGCACGGTGACGGGCGCGTCCAGCGGACGGCGCTCGCGCAGCGAGTCGAGTTCGACGGCCTGGTCCCGGTAGCGGGCGTTCTCGGCGAGGACGGCCCGCAGGAAGCGGCTGGTGGAGTAGGCGCTCCGGACGAGGTCGTGCGGGGCCGGGTCGCCGCCGCCCCGGAGTCCGGTCCGGCGCCCGGCCCGGCGTCCGGCCCTGATCGCGGTACGCCGCAGGAGTGGCCCGAGTGCCCGCGGGAGGCCCGCGCCTGTCAGCAGCGTGCCGCACACGCGTGTGGCGGTGTCCCGGAGCGCGGGGACGGCTCTGGGGCGCGGCGCCTCCTCGACGCTGGAGTCGACCAGGACGAGCCCGGCGGTCCGTTCCGGGTACAGCCGTGCGAAGGCCTCGCAGTGGAAGCCGGCGAGCGAGTGGCCGACCACGGTGGCGGGTGTGCGGACACCGGCCGCGTCGAGCACGCGCGCGATGCGTTCCGCCTCGCCGGTGAGCGTGGGCCACACGCGCGCGTGGCCGCTGAGCCCGAGTCCGGGCCGGTCGAACCGGACGACCGTGCGGTGCGGGGCGAGCAGCGGCACCACGGGGTCCCAGTCGAACCACGACATGCCCAGACCGACGCTGAGCAGGCAGGCGGGGCCGGTTCCGGTACCGGCGCCGGTTCTGGGGCCGTCGACACGGATGTGGTGCGGGACACCGGCGATACGGACGAAGGTCATGGGCGGGCATCCGCTTCCCGGTGGGGGACGCGCAGAAGAGGCGCGCGCGGGAGAGGGACGCGCAGGAGAGAGACCGCCAACGCGCCCAGCCAGATCGCGATGACGCCGACCTGAAGCCGCTGGGCGATCCCGACGCCGCCGACGCCCCAGCCGTCGCGGCCGGTCTCCAGCACGGCGATCGCGGCCAGCGTCCAGGCGGTGGCGGCCAGTTCGAACGCCACGAGGCCGGGCCCCGAGCGGGCCAGTGGCGACCGGGGTGCGCAGCGGCGGGCGGTGAGGGTGAGGGCCACCATGGCGACGAGGATGCCGCACAGAGCGACCGTGCTGCTCACCGTGTGCGCGGAGTGGGCCGGTGGCACCAGCCCCGCGGTCTCGCGTGCGGCGCACCCCGGATCGGCGGTGGGCGTGCAGCTGAGCGGCAGGCGGGAGTCCACGGCGGTGGCCGCACCGAAGAGGAGGAGCCCGGCTCGGCCGGCCTGCGCGCCCGGTCCGCCGGGGGGCCGCCCGCGGAACACCGGCAGGCCGGCGGTGCATACGAACACGCACACGCACACGCCCGCGAGCAGGTCCGTCGTGCGGAACAGGGCGCCGTACGGCTGGTCCCGCGCGGCCAGTTCACTCACGTACGTGTGGGCCGGGGGGAGGCCTGTCGGCAGGACGGCTTCCAGTGTCCACGCGGAGTAGGCGAGGGCCGCCAGGGCGAGGAGGGCGGCGGCCGTGCGTGGCGTGGTCATTGACGCCCATGATCGGGGCGGAGGGCGGGGTTCGCATGTCGTACGGAAGCTGCGGGGGACGCCCCCTCCCCCATCGCGTCGCTCTGACGATTACACTGGGGGGCGTGCCTCAACTACGCCTCGCTCTGAATCAGATCGACTCGACCGTCGGCGATCTCGCCGGGAACGCCGAGGCGATCGTCCGCTGGACCCGGCACTCCGCCGAGCAGGGTGCGCATCTCGTGGCGTTCCCCGAGATGGTGCTGACCGGGTACCCCGTCGAGGACCTGGCCCTGCGGTCGTCCTTCGTGGAGGCGTCCCGCGCGGCTCTGCACGCGCTCGCCGCCCGGCTGGCCGACGAGGGGTTCGGGGAGCTGCCGGTCGTCGTCGGTTTCCTCGACCGTTCCGAGAAGGCCCAGCCCAAGTACGGCCAGCCGGCCGGTGCCCCGCGGAACGCGGCAGCGGTGCTGCACCGCGGCGAGGTGGTCCTCACCTTCGCCAAGCACCACCTGCCGAACTACGGCGTCTTCGACGAGTTCCGCTACTTCGTGCCCGGTGACACCCTGCCGGTCGTACGCGTACACGGCATCGACGTCGCGCTCGCCATCTGCGAGGACCTCTGGCAGGACGGCGGCCGCGTCCCGGCGGCCCGTTCCGCCGGGGCCGGTCTGCTGATCTCGATCAACGCCTCGCCGTACGAGCGCGACAAGGACGACTCCCGGCTCGACCTCGTGCGCAAGCGCGCGCAGGAGGCCGGCTGCACGACCGCGTACCTGGCCATGATCGGCGGCCAGGACGAGCTCGTCTTCGACGGCGACTCGATCGTCGTCGACCGGGACGGTGCGGTCGTCGCGCGGGCGCCCCAGTTCTCCGAGGGGTGTGTCGTCCTCGATCTGGACCTGCCCGCCGCTGCCGCCGAGGCACCGTCGGGGGTCGTGGACGACGGGCTGCGGATCGATCACCTTGTCATCTCCGACGAGCCGCTGCCGCCGTACGAGGCGGAGCTGTCCGGCGGGTACGCCGAGCGGCTCGACGACGACGAGGAGGTGTACTCCGCGCTCGTGGTGGGGCTGCGGGCGTACGCGGCGAAGAACGGCTTCCGCTCCGTGCTGATCGGGCTCTCGGGCGGTATCGACTCCGCCCTCGTCGCCGCGATCGCCTGTGACGCGCTCGGCGCCCAGAACGTGTACGGCGTGTCGATGCCGTCCAAGTACTCCTCGGACCACTCCAGGGGCGACGCGGACGAGCTGGCGCGGCGGACCGGGCTCAACTTCCGGACCGTACCGATCGAGCCGATGTTCGACGCGTACATGGGGTCGCTCGGCCTCACCGGTCTGGCCGAGGAGAACCTCCAGTCGCGGCTGCGCGGCACCATGCTGATGGCCCTCTCCAACCAGGAGGGGCACATCGTGCTGGCGCCGGGCAACAAGTCCGAGCTGGCGGTGGGGTACTCGACGCTGTACGGCGACTCGGTGGGCGCGTACGGGCCGATCAAGGACGTCTACAAGACGTCGGTCTTCCGGCTCGCGGAGTGGCGCAACCGGGCCGCGGCCGAGCGGGGGCAGACGCCGCCGATCCCGGAGAACTCCATCGCCAAGCCGCCCAGCGCCGAGCTGCGGCCCGGTCAGGTCGACACGGACTCGTTGCCGGACTATCCCGTCCTGGACGCGATTCTGGAGCTGTACGTCGACCGGGACACGGGGGCCGACGCGATCGTGGCCGCGGGGTACGACCGCGAGATGGTCACGAAGACGCTGCGGATGGTCGATACGGCGGAGTACAAGCGGCGGCAGTATCCGCCGGGGACCAAGATCTCGGCGAAGGGGTTCGGCAAGGATCGGCGGTTGCCGATCACCAGCCTGTGGCGCGAGAGCGTCTGACGACGGTCCGCGGAAGGGGGGTGCCCGGTGTTTACCGGGCGCCCCCCTTCCGCTTGCCTGCGGGGCTGCTTGCCTGCGGGGCTGCTTGTCGGCTGCGGGGCCGTGGGGGCTCGTCGCGCAGTTCCCCGCGCCCCCAAGAAACGACCGCCCGGCTCGGACGTCGGCTGCCGGACCGTGGGGGCTTGGCGCGCAGTTCCCCGCGCCCCTTCAGGGCACCCCGCCGCCAGGCAGGCCCTTCAGGGGCGCGGGGAACTGCGC